>NZ_JAAFZF010000022.1:0-47812 GCF_010614825.1 Neobacillus sedimentimangrovi | reverse complement strand
TTACTCTGTATCACCTTCGGCAGAAAGGGCTTTGTTTTGTCATGCAAACTCACCCAGTGATACCTAGCCTCATATGAAGTTCGTGTTCCTCAGACCGGAAGTTTGCCGCTCGCTTCCTTCAGATTCCGCGTCACCACGGACACCCTTGCGTTAAGCTAACTGCTACTTCTGCCTTCGCAGCTCGGGACTTTCACCCTATAGATTACACCCATGCCGGGCGCACATGTAAAAAGCAGCAAGGATACCCATGCTGCTATTCTTTCTATCTATCTTATCGATATTAGTAACCCATTTCAAGATTTAATGATTGTGATACTATTGGTGTTCGATTGATTTCTTCTCCAATGGAATTTTCATTCAACTTTATTTCAAGCATAGAAAGCTTTTGTTTTGAAACAGCCAATTTATCCTGCTCTTCTTTATTTAAATTTTTCCTAAGTTCAGAGAAAGAAGCCTCAAGAGCAAACTCCAACTCTTCTAATTGATCATGAATATCCGTCAACTTAATTAACAGTTTTTCCTTTTCAATTGAACGATCAGCCATGTTTGAACCCTCCCTGTGAATTCTTATTGTTATTATTCTCTTTCTCTAATTTGCTTCCTTCCCTCTTGACAAAACTAGAAGCTATTCGGCAAAGAAAGTGCCTATCTGATATTTCCCCCATTTTTCATTCGACAAACATTCAATCGAATGAAAAAGACAATTACGTACATCCTAAAATTGGAGGTGTTAAAATGGCTAAAAATAAACAAAACAAAAAACAAGGACAACCAGTCAATGAAGAAAAAAGAGTCGGCTATGGTGATAAAAAACTTGAAGGACCTAACCGTCCAGCAGAGTAAAAAGCAAGGTTTATCCTTGCTTTTTTATTCCCATTTTTTAAGATGAAAAACTTTATGAAATGAGAGTAGAAGCATGAGTTGATTAGACTTTTCAATGTACCAGTCTGTTAGATGGATTGGGTGCCGATGTTTGACCGGATATTTCATCCATTTGGAAGGAACTCTTCGTTTCTTACTCCAATCATTCGAAATATTTTGGTGGTGCTCAATAATGGGGTACGTCATTCTCAAAATTGGAGTTTTTATCCCTGTCTTTACCTTGAAATATTGTTCATAATCATTTCTTGATCCTGTGTGTGAGGTTTTTTCCGCAAATTCAAAGAAATGTGGGAATAATCTCGGATGAAATAAGATGTTAGCCAATCTCTTACCTAAATTTATTCGTTTAGAAAGTGATCGAAATCCATTTACACTCGCACCATAAACTTCACCTCCCATTGTAGGAAATAATACACAACTAAAATGCAACCAATCTTGAAATTGAAACATAAGAGATTGAAAAACTCTTTTCTTTAATAGCGGATGGTCAATAACTGGAGTTTGAATCACATTTTGTTCATTAATGATTAAAGCTGTCGTTAACCTAAAACGATCTTTTTCCTTCCAATATTTGTACCATTCCTTTTGTATAAATGAAGAAACATGAAAATATGGTAATAAATGAAACATGGGGCGTTTCATTTCCGTCGAATATTGATAAATCAAAAGCTGAGGGTATACATCGTGAAAAATAAGCCAATTTGCTCGTTCAAACACTAAAAACAACTGTTTTCTATATTCAGGTGCCAATAGTTCACAAAATATGGAACCTTCAAGATCACACATATTCCAGCCACCATTACGTGATACCATGCTCGCAAGAAATGCCCAAAGTATATCTCGATTATTTTTAAAATATGAAAAGTAAGCATTCGTCCTCGAGATATTATCCATGTTTCTCTTATCAGTTTCAAAACGAATTTGACGAATAAGGTTTTGTTCTTGTATTGTAAGATCGTTCATTTATGTATCTCGCACCCTTAAAATAATAAATAGACTTTTAGGTAATATCGAAAACTTTTTAATTTGATGGAATTCTTTTAATGATGAACAAATTTGGTTCAGTTATTAAAATTCGCTTTAAGTTTGATTTTATTCACCCATTATTCCAAAGATTTGTTATGATAAGGTATGATTTAAAGAGGTGAATATAATTATGAATTATCCAAATGGTAAAAAATTCATAAAACAAGAACAGAAAATAAATTTATCGATTTATAGTAAAGATAGAGGTATTTATAGTAACAGAGGGATGACGCTAGAAGAAGATTTAAATGAAACGAATGAGTATTATCGTGAAAAAAATATTGCAGTCATTCATAAAAAACCCACACCGATTCAAATTGTTCATGTAGATTACCCAAAACGAAGTGCTGCTGTTATTAAAGAAGCCTATTTTAAACTAGCCTCTACAACCGATTATAATGGTGTATATAAGGGTAGATACATTGACTTTGAAGCAAAAGAAACGAAAAATTCGACCTCTTTTCCATTAAAAAACTTCCACGAACACCAAATTTCCCATATGGAGCAAGTGCTTAAGCATGGAGGCATTTGTTTTGTCATCATTCGCTTCTCCATATATGATGAAATCTATTTACTTGAAGCAAAACACTTATTGTCATATTGGGATAGGATGAAAAACGGAGGCAGAAAATCAATTACAAAAGAAGAAATCAAACAGAATGGATATTTTATTCCTCTTGGTTATCAGCCAAGAATTGATTATATTAAAATAATAGATAACTTTATAGGTTAAAGAATAGAAGATTATTGAGGTAAATTGGAACAACAAAGAGACCTAGTTTTATATTAATAACAAGCTCAAAAATAGTAAAATCGTCTAAGTACCTACTTAGACGATTTTTTTAAAACAAGTTTCTTTGCAAACAACTTTTCTTGTTCTCCCATTAGTTCAGAAAGCTGTCTGAACGAATGATATAAATTCGGTCTGGACTTAATAAAACTTAACCTTTCTTCCAAATTGACAGGCTTAATTTTCAGCTGTGGTATTGGGGTCGTATTTCTTTCTTCTTCTTCAATGTCATTCGTGAAATATAAAAAGTTCGTAAATAATTCAATACCTTTCTGCATGAAGTCGGTGGTTTCTTTCTGCTTTCGTTCCTGAAAAAGTACCTCAAGTTGTGTTTTTATTTTGGTCCAATTTTCCAGAATTATTGATGCCTGTTTTGACGAATTATTCATAGCCTACATCAGCCTTCTTCTTCATCCGCTTTTTCCCTTCCCTGCAAAGGTCCAATAATGGACAGCTAGGACACTGCGGATTTTGAGCCTTGCAATGGTAACGGCCAAAAAATATTAATCGGTGGTGAGTTATTGACCATTCCTCTTTCGGAACTTTCCTCATTAAAGTTTTTTCCACCTCAAGTACAGAATCCTTCCAACGACAAATACCAAGACGCTTACTTACTCGCTCAACATGGGTATCCACCGCGATGGCAGGAATTCCAAATGCAACAGAAACCACTACATTTGCGGTTTTTCTTCCTACACCAGGTAGTTTTGTCAATTCATCCCTGTCAGCAGGAATTTCACCATTATATTCCTCCAACACCATTCGACAAAGTTTTTGGATATTTTTTGCTTTGTTTCGGTAAAGACCTATTGAACGAATATCATTTTGTAATTCTTCCAGTGAAACCTTTAAATAATCTTCTGGACTTTTATATTTCTTAAATAAATCTTTTGTCACTTTATTTACAAGGGCATCCGTACACTGGGCAGATAAAGAGACTGCGATAATCAATTCAAAAGGGTTTGAATGATTTAGCTCGCAATGAGCATCCGGAAACATCTCTCCTATTTGATCTAAACAATAGCGAATTTGTGTATTATTCAGCAAAAATATCACCTGCCTATTAAACATAAAAGAAACGAGAGGATTCTCTCGTCAAACGGTTTCCTATTTATTGCTCCAGCCAGTTATAAAATGGAACGGAAGACTGATGGATTTCTTCTTTTGAAATCGTTTTTTGTAATTGCTTTTGCCGGAATTTACGCCCATGATTTTTAGCTTGTTCTATTGTTTTAATTCCATTTTTCTTCCATTCAAAAAGAATTCTATCAATATAACGGAAATTTAATTTTCCAGACATCACAGCTTCCCGTAGAGCAGCCTTGATAATGATTGGATCATGATGATCATCATCCATCCACATGGCCAATGTCTCACATTCAAACGGTGATAACGGACGACCAAATTCCTTTTCAAAGCAAGTATATAAATCCGTTTCTTCTGCCATTTTTGTAGTTGCTTGATTATTTTGACGCTGGGACAGAAATTGTGTAACAATCCTTTCCCATAATGGCTTAATAGAATACTTCTCAAATCGTATTCCATCCGCCGAATATTCATCTATTATTTCCAAAAATCCCCGTTGGATCATTCTTCTAAGAATTTCATTACATTCTGCCGTAGAAATTGTCATTCGTGCTGAAAGTTCTTCCGGGGTGGGAAATTGATTCCCTTTTTCTAAAAAGGTAAGGATATTTAATAAAAGAACGAGTTCTGTTTCGTTTAAATTTAAATTACGATATTCAGAAAATAAAATAGAGGGAATGGTTATATTTCCTTCTTCAAGCCATGCCAATAAGTTTTCTTGCATTGATTGGACACCTCCTGTTAAGTATATCATGAACACACCATCTAAGTAATAGCATTAGGTATCCAGCTATGGTAAAGAAATCAAAAAGTCTGCTAGCAGCAGACTTTTTGTTAATATAAAAAACTTTTATGCACGCATTTTTGATTCCACAAATTGATGAATTCTGGATATAGCTTTTTCCAGTTGTTCAAGAGATGTTGCATAAGATAATCGTATATTATCTGGGGTTCCAAAACCGGAACCTGGAATCACAGCGACATTAGCCTCAACAAGTAATGCTTTAGCAAATTCATCTACATTTTCAAACCCTGTGTTTATAGCTGCCTGCTTCACATTTGGATACAAATAAAAGGCTCCTTGAGGCTTTACACAAGTAAAACCAGGAATAGCAGTTAATTTTTTATAAATAATCTCTAATCTTTCCTCAAATGCCTGACGCATGGTCTCAACAGGTTCCTGTGGTCCATTGTAAGCAGCTATGGCAGCATATTGAGCTGTAGTCGTTGGATTTGAGGTACTGTGACTAGCGAGGTTTGTCATGGCCTTAATAATTTGCGAATTTCCTGCTGCATAGCCAATTCTCCACCCTGTCATCGAATGGGATTTGGAAACACCGTTAATAATAATAGTCTGTTTTTTCAATTCCGGAGAAAGCTGAGCAATGGAAACATGCTTTGCATTGCCATAAACTAACTTTTCATAAATTTCATCGGAAACTATAAGAATATTTTCTTCGAGACAAATTTTCCCCAATTCAAGTAACTCTTCTGCTGTGTATATAACACCAGTAGGATTACTTGGCGAGTTAATAATGACTGCCTTAGTCTTGTTGGTAATGGCTTTTTTCAATTGTTCCGGTGTAATTTTAAATTGATTTTCTTCTAAACCTTCAATATATACTGGAACACCGCCTGCCAATTTTACTTGCTCTGGGTAACTAACCCAATATGGAGTAGGAATAATAACCTCGTCTCCGTCATTTAATAAAACTTGAAACAATGTGTAAAGAGCATGTTTCGCTCCATTTGTCACAATAATCTCATTTGGTTCATAGATTAAACCTTGATCCATTTCAAATTTTTTACTAATTGCCTGTTTTAAAGTCGGAAGTCCCGCTGAAGGCGTGTATTTAGTATGACCTTCATTCATAGATTGGAAAGCTGCATCCAAAATATGTTGTGGGGTATTAAAATCAGGTTCCCCAGCTCCCAATCCAATTACATCTTTCCCTTGTTCTTTTAATTCCTTTGCTTTTGCTGTTATGGCCAATGTTGAAGAAGGTGTAAGAGACAATACCCTTTTTGCCAGCTCTACCATGTTTTCTTCCTCCCATCTAGTTTCTACTAAAGATTTTCAATTTCTTTTAGCCATTCTCCAGTTTCAAAATGAATATAATAATAATTTATTAAATTATTATTTGAACGATAATGAATCTCCCATAATGGAATATTTTTTTCCATTCCCAACCGCACTGAGATGATTTCCACCGAATTTTTTTCTTGCAGCAGTTTTTGAATGGCGTCCCCTTTTGTAAGGCCATTCTTGGCTTTTCTTACAAATACTTTTTTACTTTTTTCAGGTATCCATATAATGATTCTTTCACCACGTTTATTTTTCCCTTCAATAACGTTAACGGTCTCTTGACCATGATAAAGATGAAAATCCTCTACTTCTTGGATGTCTGTCTCTTTTTTTGCCAGGGAGAGTGCTTTTTTTTCTGCAATTTTCAATGGTTCCATTGCATTTACATAAACATTAATGCCGAATCCTATTATAGCAATCGTTAAAATTACGAATAAAAAAATCCATTTTTTCATCTAAGATCACTCTTATGTACGATAAATAGTAAATATCGCTTTATTTTTATCTTCTTGATCCAATGCAAGTCCAAACATTAAATCATTATGTTTAAGGGTACGATTAAGCAAATCAACTATTTTATATAAGTCAGCATGATGCTCGACTTTCACAGTTGATAATATTTCAATTTTACTTTCCATCCAAATTCCTCCATAACCTTCGACTCATCCAATAAAAAATTCTATCCACTATTATATCAGTTTCAGTTTGAACTTGCTGAAAAACATGCACGTTCAAAAAAATTTTTTTCCAAGTATTATTCTTTTTCCCCAGTAGGAATCTTAAAAATTTCATATTTCATTTCTGTAAATTTCAAAGTGACTGTACCATGTCTTTTAGTAAAATAAACTTCTGCCCACGAATCATGTAAATGATGCAAAATATCAGAATCAGGATGCTCCTCTTCCGGAGTAAATAATACAGCAATTTGTGGATTTAAAAAATCGATCAGTTTTCGGGACACTGAATCATTTTTTGTACTATTAGGGACTTTAAAAACATGAATATCCTCTAGATTTTTCTTTAATAGTACATCCTCCGCTCGCGAACTAAAAGAAGACATGATAAAGATTCGATGTTTAAAAAAACTTAATAAAACATCCAATCCTTCATTTTGCTCATTACCGGCAAATTGTACTTCAGCAGTAAGGTCAGGTAGTAAGCTCTTTCTTTCTCCTTCCCCCCAAACAATTACTCTAGGATTAGATGCTAATGATACTTGCTTCAATAACTGTTTAGCTATTTTTGGAGTTGTAATGATTTCCTCAATATCATAAGTATCAATTAACTGATTGATTTGATGAATGGATAGGTTTGATCCATCTTCTGTTAGGATTAATGTTTGTAATTTCTTTACATCATAAAGTGTTAGCCATTCCTCTAATTCTGTCGCCGTATCTTCTCCGCCAATATTGATTAAAACTGCCTCTTTATTAGGCCCTTGGATTAAGGTTGCTTCCCCTGTAGATAATCCTATAAACGTTATAGCCATTTCATGGTCTTTCAAGTTTAAATCAATATTCTCTACATTATTTGATACGGATGGAGCAGCTTGTACAAATGATGTACCAATGAACAAGAACGATAATAAGAGTAACAATGTTCTCATATACATTCCTCCTATATAGCTATAGGATATGTACTCTTCCAAAATTTATCATAACCATGATTGGATCAACCTAACCAATTCATCTATTTTTCCTTTTTTTATTGGTATTGGTGGAATCGAGTTTAAGAAGCATTTACCATACTTTGAAGAAATAATTCTTTTATCAAATACTACTACAATACCTCTATCTTTTTCAGTTCTAATTAAACGACCAAAACCTTGTTTAAATCGTAATACTGCTTCTGGCAAAGAATATTCATAAAACGGATTACCGCCCCGTTTTTCGATTAATTGACATTTCGCTTCTGTTAATGGCTCATCTGGAGGGGTAAATGGTAGCCTCACGATAACAAGACATGATAAATCTTCGCCGGGTATATCAACACCTTCCCAGAAACTGCTTGTACCAAGTAAAATAGCTTTATCATAACGTTGAAAATTCCTCGTCAACCTTGTTCTGCTACCGGCTGTAATCCCTTGAGCTATCAATACATAGTCATCCAAAAAGCCACTTTCTTTAATTAAATCATAAGTTTTTTTCAACATTTCAAAAGCAGTAAATAGAATGAGCATTCTCCCCTTTGTCGCCTCTGCTATTGTAATGATGTTTTCTGCAATGGCAAAAACATATTCATCAGTTGTTACGGAATTAATATCTGGCAAATCATCCGGAATAATCATTCTTACTTGCCGTTTATATTCAAAAGGGGAGGGAATTATCCATTTCAAGGTGTGATTCGGATCCAATCCCAATTCATTTATCAAATAATTAAACGATTTATTAACTGTTAAAGTGGCGGAAGTTATCACCACTCCTTTTTTCTTATTAAAAAACTCTTCCCTTAGATTAGCTGCTACAGATGCAGGCTGTGCCATAAACGTAGTAACATTTTGTGGTGTACGGACATCTACCTCAATCCATTTCACATCATTAGATTCTCGTATAAAACAATGGATCAATGCCTCCCTAAGTTCATTAAGTTCATTAAGGAACTGATATATTTCTTCTACTTTTCTCTCTTCTAAATCCGATAAACTGCTCTTTTGTTGATTGATCCAGAAAAGTCGGGAGTTAATAGCATTGTATAAATCCTTGATCAAGAATGTACATCTTTCAGCACTATGTAAAACAGCTTTACTATCTTTACTTTTATCTAAAGGAGAAAATCGAATTTTTAAGCGATACGACCCATTCGAATCATTTTTTTTGTTTTTGGCAAAGTATGCCAATAATTTAAAGAATTCATCTACTTCATAGCTTAAGTCAATAACCATTTGATTTATCTCGAAAGGATGCAGGAGAGTATCATTTCGATCAGGAATCGAGCGAACCATTTCCTCCAATTCATTTAATAGCCCTTTTTGGTCAAAGGTGCCGAATTGACTTAATAACATTCTTGTAGATAAAAAATCTAATGAAAAGCCGAAGTATTGTGCAGCTACTTTTTCCAGATGGTGGCCCTCATCTATCACAACCAAATCATAATTAGGCAATATTGATCCTTGATTTTTAATATCACTTAGTAAAAGAGAATGATTGGTTATAATTAAATCTGCCTTATTAGCCTCTTTTATTGATTTTAAATAAAAATCCCATTCCCGCCATTCTTGATGTGTTGAAGAAAAAGCAGGGTCATTCTTAATTTTATTCCAAAAAAGGAGACCTCCGCTTGACAAATTTAGTTCGTCTTTTTCACCGGTTTCGGTCTCCGTCAGCCAGACAAGAATTTGCATCTTTGTCAAGATAATATCATAGTTATCATTTTCTTCCTGAAGGACTTGAAGAAATCTTTCCAAGTTTATGTAATGACTTCTCCCTTTTAAAAGGATAGCCTTAATATTAAACGGTAGAATTTTATTAAGTAAAGGAATCTCTTTTTTTAAAATTTGTTCTTGCTGTTGAATAGTATGTGTGCTGATTACGATTGGGCGATTATGATTTTTCGCAATATACGCAGCTGGAAACAGATAGCCGAGTGATTTCCCTACACCAGTCCCCGCCTCTATTAAAGTATGTTTTTCATTTTGGAACGTATAATAGACAGCATCCATCATTTCAAACTGCCTTATTCTTTTTTCAAATCCATCCATTCCGTTTTCTAAAAACTTTACCTTGGCACCCTCATTTTCTGGGTATGGTTGATTTTCAGGAGAACTCTTTGTTTCCGTTTTAATAGCAGTTTTTCTTAAGGCAAGGCCTTGAAATATTTCAACAGAGTCAGACAAGACATCTTCCCTATCAACCAAAGTCTCCAATAATTCTTCAAGAAACAGTTGCAAATCGCTCTTTAATCCACCAGATAATGGCAATAACTGTCGTAAAGTAATCATTGGAAGGTTAGATAATTTTCTTAATAATATTAAAAATAATTCAGCAGTAACCTCTGCATCACTATCCGCCTGATGTGGACGATCATGATGGAGATTTTCTTTTACCGCAAGGTCTGAGAGCTTATAGCTGTCAGATGTGGGAAATAATATTCGGGCCATTTCAACAGTATCGAGGACCGGCCCAAAAAATCCTTCATATCCTGCCCGAATTAATTCTTCTTGTAAAAAGGATAAATCGAATAAAATATTATGAGCAACAAAATATGCCCCTTCTAGTAAATCCATTATTTTAGGCGCGATTTCAGAAAAAATGGGTGCATTTTTAACCATCTCATCATTAATTCCGGTTAATTCTTCTATAAAAACAGGAATCGGCTTTTGGGGATTGACTAATGATGAAAATCTTTCTGTTATTTCTCCGTTTTCTATAACAACAGCGGCAAATTGAATAATTCTGTCCCCTTTTTTTGGAAGATTCCCTGTAGTTTCTAAATCAACGACAACAAATTTGTTTGACATTACAAACACCCCAAAGTTTCGTTCCTTAAACGGTATCACAAAATGATTAAAAAGAAAACAATTGTTTGTTGAATGGTTCCAATAACAGGATCCCTTTGAAAATAAAATAGATAAAAAAGTTTAGAAAAGATAAGCTCCCTAGTTAGCAAACGTTTGACATTCTCCCAAATGAAATCACTTCAAAAGCAATTCAAATTCTAAAGAATATTCCTTTTGAGCCCGCTAACATAGAAAATAAATCCGAAGGTGATACGTACGTAATTGAAGTCGTAGCCTCTCTCAACTAGGAGCTCACGATAGACATATCTTAAGTCAAAAAAAATATACTTCTTATTAGAAAAATCCCCGAAAAATCGGGGATTCATTCTACATAACTGTCAAGGCTGGTTCTGCTTCAATCAGTTCTTTAATTTTGTTGTTTTCATCCATAATTGCAACTTTTGGAGTATGCGTGTGTATTTTTTCCTCTGGAACTAGTGCATAAGAAATAATAATAACAATATCACCTTTTTGAACAAGCCGGGCTGCCGCACCATTTAAACAAATAACACCACTGCCTCGTTCTCCTGGGATGATATAGGTTTCAAGGCGTGCTCCATTATTATTATTTACAATTTGTACTTTTTCATTTGCAACCATACCAACCGCGTCTAAAATATCTTCATCTATAGTAATACTACCTACATAGTTTAAATTGGCGTCTGTCACAGTAGCACGGTGAATCTTCCCATTCATCATGTGGCGAAACATCTATTCTGTTCCTCCTCTATTATCTACTTAATATCCATAATCAAATTGTCAATTAGACGAACCTTAGTAAATTTTACAGCAATCGCAATGATAATCCTACCATCTAATTTTTCCAATGGTTTTAACTCGGGATAGGAATATATGTCAACATAATCAATTTCCCCTGTACATTCCCTATGGATCATCTCTTTAATTATTTCGGTTACAACAGAAGGATTTCGTTCCCCATTCTCGATTGCTTGCTTCGCTGTTATTAAACTCTTATATAGGACAGTTGCCTGTTTTCTTTCCTCTGGCAACAAGTTGACATTTCGTGAACTTTTAGCAAGTCCATCTTTTTCCCGAACAATGTCAATCGCTTTTAACTCAATTGGGAAGTTAAAATCTGAAATTAACCCTTCGACAACCGCAACTTGTTGAGCATCCTTTTTCCCAAAATAAGCTCTCGTTGGCATAATGATATGAAAAAGCTTTGTTAAAACGGTAGCGACTCCGTCAAAATGTCCAGGACGTGATTTCCCGCATAGTACATCCGTTCTATCGCGTACTACTACTTTTACAGATGGTTCACTAGGATACATTTCTTCCACCGATGGATAAAAAAGATAGTCCACTTGTTCAGCTTCTGCCAATGTTCGATCACGTTCGAAATCCCTCGGATAGGTAGAAAAGTCTTCCTTAGGTCCAAATTGCAGGGGATTAACAAAGATACTTAAAGCGACGATATCATTTTCTTTTCTAGCATTCTGAATTAATGTTAAATGACCTTCATGCAAGAAGCCCATCGTTGGTACAAAACCAATTGATTTTCCTTGGCTTTTTATTTTTAAGATTTCCTCCTGCATTTCCTTTATTGTTGTTATAACCTTCATTCCCGACCTCCATATAGTACCTTAAGTTCCTCTTCCTTCATCGTAAAGGTATGCTTTTCCTCTGGGAACTGTTTATTTCTAACATCCGCTATATAAGCTTGAATCGATTCTATGATGAACGGATTGATGGAATGATATTGCTTCACAAATTTAGGAACGCGATCCACTCCATAACCGAGAATATCATGATAAACCAGTACCTGACCATCGACATCCATTCCCGCACCAATTCCAATGACCGGAATGGATAAAGAATTGGTGATTGTTGCGGCAATTTGTTTAGGTACGCATTCCAATACAAGTGCAAAGGCGCCTGCTTCTTCACATTTTTTAGCATCTTCCATTAATTTTTTTGCAGCCTCTGCGTCTTTTCCTTGTACCTTATATCCACCCAATATACCGACAGACTGGGGTGTTAACCCAAGATGAGCGCAGACAGGAATTCCTGCGTTAGTCAGAGCTTCAATGTGTTCCAACACATTGTCTGCTCCTTCCAATTTTACTGCATTTGCCCCAGTTTCCTGAATTAATTTTCCAGCATTGATTAACGTTTCTTTTACAGATAAATGGTAAGTTAAAAATGGCATATCAACGACAATAAAAGTGTCTTTTGCTCCGCGCTTTACAGCCTTCGCGTGATGAATCATATCTTCTAACGTGACCGGAATGGTGGAATCGTATCCAAGAACGACCATCCCCAATGAATCACCGACTAAAATCATGTCAACGCCGCCCTGCTCTGCTAGTTTCGCAGACGGATAGTCATAGGCAGTCAACATGACAATTTTTTCTTCTCTTTCCTTCATTTTTAAGAAATCCGTTGTTTGCTTCATCTAATTCCCTCCTTTAATATGGGAGAGGAGATAAAACAAATTTACAGAGTAAATAAAAAAATCCTTCTGTTGGCAGAAGGATTCCATACTCTTTTCACATGTTCCATCCCTCTGTCCCGGTCCGTTAAACGGATCTAGGCAGATACCTTTAATTTTAGTTTGACACTAAAAGGTGCAGTTCCTTTAGGATACTGCCCAAAAAAATTATAGCAAATTATACAAAAGCTATACAAGATTCATTTACCCGTTCTTAGCTCTATATCCGCTGAGTAGATATGATGGATAACTCCATTACTATCTTCTAATACTAATACCCCATCATCCGTAATACCTAATGCTCTACCTTCTATGGTGCTGGTTAATGTTCTAGCCTTAATGATTTTTCCAATACTTACTGCGTACCCTTCCCATAAAAGTTTAATCGGGAAAAAACCTTGATCCAAGTAAAGCAAATATAATTTTTCAAAATGCTTGAATATACTTTTGATTAAGTTTGCGCGAGAAATTGGCTCGCCTTTTTCAACTAATAGTGAACTGGCGATTCCCTGGAGTTCAGGAGGAAAATCCTCTTTTTTCTGATTGACATTAATGCCCATTCCAATAATGATTGAATGAATCCTATCCGCTTCTGCCTGTAATTCTGTCAGGATACCAGATATTTTTTTTCCATTCATTAAAATGTCATTCGGCCATTTAATTTCAGGTGTAAGTCCTGTCATTTCTTCCATTGCCTGGACAATTGCAACTGCCGTTAATAGTGTCAGCTGTGGCGCTTTAGTTAACGGAATATTTGGCCTTAAAATCAAACTCATCCATATGCCAGTATATTTAGGAGAATACCATTTTCTGCTCATTCTCCCTTTACCTGATATTTGTTCTTCGGCAATTACAACCGTACCCTCTGGTACATTTTTAGAGGCAAGTAGATGGGCAATTTTTTGGGTAGATTCCACACTTTCTTCATAGTGAATGTTCTTGCCAATGAAGGAGGTTGTCAACCCTAGTAAAATTTCATCTGCCGTTATTTTTTCTGGAGTTTTAAGGATGCGGTAGCCCTTTCTTCTAACAGCCTCTAATTCAAATCCTTCTTTTCTCAATTCTTCCATATGCTTCCACACAGCTGTTCTAGAACAGCCAATCAACTCTGCTAAATACTGCCCCGATAAGTAGGATTCACCTGAATTTGTGAAGGCATCCAGCAGTTTTTTTCTTAATTCTGACTGCACTTCATCAGCCACTCCCTAATTTTTCTATTTTCGTTCTCAACTTTTTGGAATATTATAGCCCGCTCGATCTTCAGCAATGTTTCCTTTACCCAAGGCCCCCCTGGCTGTTTGAACCACTCTATTAAATCACTTCCGGTTACATCCAACTCTTTACTATTTTTAATAGGAAGTTGGTCATATTGATCAATCCAATAGTGAATTGATTGTTCCTCTTTTATTCTATTTATAGTTAAATAAAGCTTTTCTACAGATGTAATGGTGGACCTTCCGGCTAAAAATAAATCATAGACAGTCCATTCCTGTTCAAGCCGCTTTGTTAAATACAAAATAATCTGTTTTATCTCTTTTATTACTTTTACGGGTAGCCGCCATTCTCTTAAAAATGTTTCAATAGACCGTCCGTTATGATTTAAACAAAATAGAAGTAATGACCACATTTCTTTTAAATTAAGATGCTCACATTCAAAAGTATGCAATAATTCTATTTGCTTGTTTTGCCTTTTTAATCCCGGTAAATAAGATACTAAATTTGTTTCGAGTAGTAATTGAATTGCTTTTCTTCTATTAATGCCAACTAATAGCTTTTCAAACTCTGTTCTTTTCCTTTCAACTGCTATTTTTTCAAGCAATGGAATAAGTTGAGTTAGTGCCTTCATCGTTTCTTGCTCAATTTGAAAGGAGAGCTGGCTGACAAAGCGGACAGCTCTCATCATTCTTAAAGCATCTTCCTGAAAACGATCGGTTGCAAGACCCACTGTTTTTATTATTTTTTGTTTAATTGCTTCCTGCCCGTTAAAAGGATCAATTAACCTTCCGTTCCGGTCCATCGCAATGGCATTCATAGTAAAATCTCTTCGTTCGAGGTCTTCTTTCAAGTTACGAATAAATGATACCTCTTTCGGCCTGCGATAGTCCTGATATTCCCCTTCCATTCTAAAAGTTGTTACTTCATAAGATTGATGATTGTGGATTATCAGAACAGTACCATGTTCAATTCCTATATCCACTGACTTCGGGAATATAGCCTTAACTTCTTGGGGAGTAGCCGATGTAGCAATATCTACATCACTGATCGGTTTATTTAACAAATAATCCCTTACAGAGCCACCAACGAAGTAGGCTTCAAAACCTGCATCTTCTAGTTTTTTTAATATAGGAATTGCCGATAAAAAGGGCTCAATCATAATTTCACCTTATTTCAAAAGCTTAAAATATAGCTCTTCATATTGTTCAACAATTCGTTCGGTCTTAAACCTTGATGCTACTGCCTCTTGGGCATTAATTGAAAATTGCTGATGTAAATTTTGATCATTCAACAATGCAATAGCTTTATTGGAAATATCCTCAATATCTCCTAATTCACATATATAACCCGTATTTCCGTGTTCAATAACTTCCGGTATTCCGCCAATATTTGTTCCAATGCAAGGAACACCGCAAGCCATCGCCTCCAATACTGCCAGACCAAAACTTTCCTTTTCAGATAATAACAGCATTAAGTCACTAATTGAATATAATTCCTCCAAGTTTTCTTGCTTCCCAAGAAACATGACTTGATCTTCTAATCCAAGCTGCTTAGTCATTTTGCAAACAATTGTCATTTCCGGCCCATCTCCGACCAAGAGCAATTTTGCCGGCATGACAGCAGAAATATTGGCAAACGATTTAACAACGTCTGGTACACGTTTAACTGCACGGAAATTGGATACGTGAATAATTACTTTTTCTTTTTCCTTTATTCCAAATTCCTTTTTTAAATGGTTCGCATCACTTTTTCGATAGATTCGATCATCAATAAAATTATAAATCGTTTCGATCTGTTTATCGGGATTGATTAATTCATAAGTCTCCTTAACTAGAGCATTCGAAACGGCTGTAACCATATCCGATTTTTCAATGCCAAACTTAATTGCCTCAGTAAGTGATGGGTCATAGCCCAATACAGTAATATCAGTGCCATGTAGTGTTGTAACAATTTTTAAATCGCGGCCAGCCATTTGTTTAGCTAATATAGCACAGACAGCATGTGGAATAGCATAATGGACATGTAATATATCTAATTTTTCTCGATTAGCTACTTCTGCCATCTTGCTTGCCAGTGCAATGTCATATGGCGGATACTGAAAAACAGAATATTGGTTTACCTCCACTTGATGATAATAAATATTATGATAGATTTTATTTAAACGAAAAGGGAGACTCGATGAAATAAAATGTATTTCATGGCCCCTTTCCGCCAGCATTTTCCCTAATTCTGTTGCCACTACACCAGAACCGCCCACTGTAGGATAGCAAGTAATCCCAATTTTAAGTTTTCTCATATTTAATCTCCTATCAAATCATGCTCTAAAAGAATAGGAACTTTTGTTTTAAAACCTTCTGCAAAAGCTGTGCCGACTAGTTTGCCAAACATTCTTTCTCTTGCTTCCACTGTTTCTATATATCCATTTACAAGAGGAGTTTGAACACTGTCATCAGCCATTACAAATTGACTTTTATATGCTCTTAAAGCAGCTAACTTTTTATCAATAAATTGTGTAATATCAATTGTAAAATCCGGTTTATGGAAACCATTTATCATATAAAAATAAATTCTTTCGACCCGATGCGGTTCATTAAAATCTGTTTGAAAGTTTTTTATTCCTGCTGAAAAAACAGCTTCCTCAACTAGGCGAGCACAATTCCCATGATCGGGATGACGGTCTTCATGATAAGGGGCAAATACCACCTTTGGCTTATAAATTCGAATGACATTCACAATTTTTCTTATGTATTCATCCTTAATATATAATCCCCTATCTGGAAAACCAAGTGAAGTTCTCATGGATACTCCCAATATTTCTGAGGCACGAGTAGCTTCTTCTTTTCTTAATAATACAGTCCCATTTGAAGAAAGCTCAGCATCCGTTAAATCACAAATTCCCACACGCATTCCTTTCGAGACATATTTTGCAATGGTGCCTGCCATGCCAATTTCGACATCATCGGCATGGGCTCCAAAAGCAAGTATGTGTAAAGAATTATCCTTCATTAACCTCACCATTTTCTTTTATAACATTTCTCCAATCAAGCATACCTAATTCCATTCCTCTAATTAATAACTCTGCCGTCCCCATATTTGTAGCTAGTGGAATAGAATAAACATCACATAAACGAACTAAAGCCGTTACGTCTGGCTCATGTGGCTGGGCAGTTAAGGGATCACGGAAAAAGAAAACGGCATCCATTTGATTTTTTGCAATCATCGCTCCTATTTCCTGATCGCCACCGAGTGGACCTGATTGGAATCGAGTAATAGGTAAACCAGTTGCCTCACTTATTCTTTTACCTGTCGTTCCTGTTGCATATAATGTATGCTTGACAAAAATATTCTGATAGGCGGTTACAAATTGTACCAAGTCATTTTTCTTCTTATCATGTGCAATTAATGCAATAATCATATAATTGACTCCTAATCTAATATATTTTCAAGCCCATAGACGAAACTATTGTTTTTTACGACCGTTTCCACTGCAATCTTGATCCCTGACATAAAGGAGCCCCGATGATACGAATCATGACGAATTGTTAAGGTTTGTCCATCAGCTCCGAATAAAACCTGTTGATGGGCAATTAAACCAGGCAAACGAACAGAATGAATATGCATTCCATCATACAATGCACCTCTTGCCCCATCGATTGTTTCCTTCTCGTTAGGATGACCTTGCTTCTTTCGTTCCCTCACTGCAGAAATCATCTCAGCTGTTTTAACGGCAGTACCGGAAGGAGCATCTAACTTCTGATCATGATGGAGCTCGATAATCTCCACATCATTAAAATATTTTGCCGCCATTTGTGAGAATTTCATCATTAGAATGGCTCCAATTGCAAAGTTTGGGGCAATAATACATCCTAATTCTTTTTCATTACAAATACGTTCTAGTTCTTCCAAATCTTTCTTCGTAAAACCGGTTGTTCCCACAACAGGGCGAACATTATATTCAAGGGCCGTTTTTGCATGATACATTCCAACTTCCGGTGTAGTTAAATCAATTAACACATCTGCTTTGACGTGCTGGAGACATTTTTCGATATCCGAAAAGACTGGTACGCTATGTATGATGGATTGAAATCCCGGTAAATCACTCAGCATCATCCCGTCATGTTTATAGTCTACTGCAGCGATTAACTCAAAATGTTCTGTGTTCTCCACCAGTTTTACTGCTTCACTACCCATTCGACCGCGTGGACCGGCAATAATTATTTTAATTGTTTCCATCCTATACACTCCTATCTTCCTGAGTTTTTCTTGTCCACCTATTTTTATCTCTTGTTCTAAATTTGTTCATTACTAGATCATGGGCTTCTTCTAAATCAATCTGCAAAGAATTTGCAAGACAGATTAGGACGAATAGGAGGTCACCAAGCTCCTCTTCAATAGCCTTCTCCGTTTCTGTAGACTTCTTAGGTTTTTCACCATAGTAATGGTTTATTTCTCTAGCAAGCTCCCCTAGTTCCTCTGTAAGCCTAGCAAGCATTGCCAAGGGGCTGAAATATCCCTCTTTAAATTGGCTAATATATTCATCTACTTCTTTTTGAAGTTCTTTCATGGCTTTCTCCTTCGCCATCATTATCACCCCGCTAAAAAATCTATTTACATGTTAGCTAAAATATAAAGGTTTTACAAATGTTTTCGTTTCAGTAAACCATTCATCACAGATTGCTCTTATTCTTTTTATTCGATATAATAATTTCCGCCATGAAAGAGAAAATATGGAAGAGGAGGAATGATTATGATATTTGGAATGAAGATTAAAAATATATTTTTTATTCTTTTGGGAGCGGCAGTTTTTTCCTTTGGACTTGTCCATTTCAATATGCAAAACAAATTGGCAGAAGGTGGATTTACAGGAATTACATTATTACTATACTTTTTATGGAATTTTGATCCATCTTACACCAATCTGCTTTTGAATATTCCATTATTTTTAATTGGTTGGAAACTCCTAGGAAGAAATGTTTTTTTATATACCATAATTGGAACAATGAGTGTCTCTATTTTTCTTTGGATTTTTCAACGGTATACCATTGAGATGCCTTTAAAAGATGATTTAACATTGGCAGCTCTTTTTGCGGGTGTTTTTGCCGGAATTGGATTAGGTATCATTTTTCGGTTTGGTGGTACAACAGGAGGGGTAGATATTATCGCCAGACTCGTACAAAAATACGTTGGCTGGAATATCGGAAAGACCATGCTAATATTTGATACCGCTGTAATCACGCTATCTTTACTTACATATTTAGAATATAAAGAGGCTATGTATACACTTGTTGCGGTATTTGTTGGAGCTCGGGTCATTGACTTTATTCAGGAGGGTGCCTATACAGCAAGAGGCGCCTTAATCATTTCGGAGAAAAATGAAGATATTGCACAAAAGATTATGAAAGACATGGAAAGAGGGGTAACTGCCCTAAGAGGATATGGCTCTTATACAAAAAATGATAAGGATGTATTATATTGTGTTGTGGCAAAAAACGAACTCACCCGTTTAAAAAATATCATTACTTCCATTGATCCACATGCATTCGTATCTATTTCTGTCGTACACGATGTTCAAGGTGAAGGTTTTACACTTGATGAAAATAAAATGCCGATTACCGATTAAAAAAAGCAATGTCAAGCGACATTGCTTTTTTTAATCTTCACTCCGAGTCATTCCAGTGTATATAAGAACTAGTCTCAATAATTCAAGTACAGCTACAGCAGCTGCGGCCACATACGTTAGTGCCGCGGCATTCAGTACTTTTCTCGCTTCCCCTTCTTCCTTATTTGCCACTAGCCCTAAAGAAACGACTTGATTCATTGCCCGATTTGAGGCATTAAATTCAACTGGTAATGTAATCACTTGAAAAAGCACAGCCGCCGCCATAAAAATTATTCCCAATAATAGCATCCCGCTCAACTGAGCAAAAATACCAATCATAATTAGAATCCAAGAAACATTTGAACCAAAATTGGCTACAGGGACAAGGGCATGTCTAAAGCGTAAAAATGCGTATCCCTCTGCATCCTGAATTGCATGTCCAACTTCATGCGCTGCAACAGCAGCAGCGGCGATGGAATGTCCATGATAATTTTCTGGCGAAAGTCGAACAGTTTTGGAACGTGGATCATAATGATCACTTAAATAACCATGTCCCTGTTCTACATTTACATGATATAAACCATTAGCATTCAAAATTTCTCTAGCAACTTCAGCACCTGTTCGATAGGTAGAGGAAGGTACTCGAGAATATTTAGCATACGTATTTTTCACCCTAAATTGTGCCCATAAAGGTATTAGAACAATTATTGCAAAATATAGCAAAAATCCCATTATTGAAACCTCCTATTCAGCTCTTGATGACGATCCAGCTGGATGCCGAATTGACGTCTCAATCTTTATGCTCCCTTGACCGATCTTTTCTCAATTCCTTTTCACCTTGATATTTTCTCCAGCCTACATAGGAAAGTGTCATGATTATAATACTACCTGTTGAAATGATTACCCACCATAAAGATGGATCGGCCTCATCATCTTCAATGTTAGCAAAAAGATTTTTTAAATCAGAATCTAGCTTATCAAGCTCCTGCTGACCGTCTAAATTATTCAATACTTCTGAACGATATTCATCGATAAATTTGATACGTGCATCTAATCTCTGTATATTTTCCACCGGTACGTCAATTTTCATACTAGGGTATATTATATTATAAAGGGATAAAAATTGATTAAATTTCGAATGAAAATGCGATGAATCACCATTACGTGCAGCTTGCTTTGCTTGATGAAACGTAGTCATAATTTGATTTTCCATTTCTGTCCATAAAGGCTGATGACTGGTAGCGATGGCATCCATGACAAGACGGAATTTAGTCAGTTTCTGAATTCGCTCCTCATGTTTCATATTCGGACTAACTGCTGCTTCCATTGCCTCATCATGCGAAGTATGAATAATTCTTACCTCATCCACAGATAAAGGCTGCGTTGATCCTGTAAAAATTTGAAATTGATCAGAAAAATATTCTAGCAATTTTTTCGCATCTTCATATCTATGAAATTTAACCATTTGGAGAGCTTCATCTGATATATCATCTAGCTTCTCCAGCGGTGTTTGTGTCTCTGCATATACTGAAAATGGAATAAGTAGAATAATCATGACAAATAAAAGGAACTGCCTCAGTTTCACATCTTGTCCCCCTTTCTTTACTATTAAAATGTATGAAAGGGTGGACAAGGTTAGACCATTAATTTATATCAAGCTTTAAACTATTTGCATGAATGCAACAGTAATAGGCCAAACCGATTGAAACAATCGACAGCCAGAAAGTAAAATAGCCTATTTGTGGTATAAATTGATCAAGCATGTGATATCTCGGAAGCATTAAAAAGACATAATCAATTACATCATTGTGAAGTGTCCATATTCCAGCAATCACCAAATGCCTCAGTCTAAAGCGGTAAAAGGGGGCATATAATATACCCTGGACAGCCATAGCGAGATGTGAACCAATTAACATATAGCCAGCCCAATCCAATTCTCCTTGAACAATAAAGACAAGGATGTTCATGACTACTGCCCAAATGCCATACTTAAACAGTGTAACCATCGCCAAAGCCTCAATTAATGGCCAACATTTATTCAATAAAAAGGCTAATAGTACAAGTACAAAAAATAAACTTGCTGTCGGACTGTCCGGTACAAAAGCAAGAAAAATCCATGGTGTCTCTTTTAGCTGCCAACCATACCAATAATAACCATAAACAGTACCAACAATATTAATCACTAACAAAAGTTGAAGAATGGACCGATTTGCTAAGAGCGGATAGATTGAGCGCACAATGACTCTCCTTTCGTCAATTGCTAATAGATGAGAAAAGTGCAAGTGCCCATATGGCTCCTCCAAAAGCTCTCTCTATTTGTCTTGTCATTCTTATACTTCCGTATTCCATGAGGAGCACTCTCACTGAGAAAAAAATCATTGATGAGATGGATGTAATTCGATACTAACCGGAAGCAAAGAGAGAAGTCATTTTCCGATTGGGCACTTGCGACAGACCATTCTCCAAGTCGAAAATATAACTATAAATTTTATTAATAAAAAAGCTGACGTCTTTCGTCAGCTTTTCACAATCATTTATTCTTTACCAAGACCTGCAATGAATTCAGAAAGCTTTTTAAGCTGTTCATCATCGCCTTTAAAGATACCGGCTGGCATTGAACCTTTACCATTTTTGGCAATTTTTGCAATTTCTTCCGCACTCAATCCTGTATTAGTTAATGGCGGTGCACCAGCTCCACCTTGAAGGTTATCACCATGACAGGTAATACATGTGTTTTCGCTAGCAATTTTATAGCCTTCACTTGACTTATCAATTTCTACTTGTTCCACAATTTGACCTTGGCGTTTTGCCGCTTCCCAGTCATGTGTAACAACAGACTGCCAAGTCAAGAATGTGATAGCAGCAAGAGCCAAAAGCATAAATCCAGTAGCTAATGGTCGTTTGCTTGCTCTTCGTTCTGGACCGCGGTCAATAAATGGAGCCAATAATAATCCTCCAAAAGCAAGACCTGGAATAACCATAGCTCCGATTACAGTATACGGACCTGACGCATACGAATACTTCAATAATTGATATAAGAATAAGAAATACCAGTCTGGTAATGGAATGTAACCTGTATCTGTAGGATCTGCAATCCGTTCAAGCGGACTTGGATGTGCAACTGTTAGACATAAAAATCCAACAAGGAATACTGCCCCAATCATCCATTCTTTCAATAGAAAGTTTGGCCAGAATGCTTCTGTCTTGCCAGGGTACTCTGAGTAGTCCTTTGGAAGCATTGGTTTTCGAGATTCACGCGCTAAAACACGAGAATCACCTACAAACTTCATACCTTTACCGCGATGCATCGAGCAATCCCCCTCCTTTTTCCGTAGAGATAAAAACTTACAATATCCGGTTTCATTTCATATCATAGTGGTCCGGAAATACCTTGTCTGCGAATCATAATAAAGTGTGCTGCCATTAATCCCATTAAAGCTGCTGGCAAGAAAAATACGTGGATTGCAAAGAAACGAGATAATGTTTGAGCACCAACAATCGATTCATGACCGGCCATTAATATTTTCAAATATGGTCCGATAAGTGGTACTGACTCTACAATTTGCAAAGTAACTTTTGTAGCAAACAGCGCTTTCATATCCCAAGGTAAAAGATAGCCTGTTAAACCTAATCCAAGCATGACGAAGAAAATAAGAACTCCGACAATCCAGTTTAATTCACGTGGCTTTTTATAAGCACCTTGGAAAAATACGCGTAATGTATGTAAAAACATCATTACAATAACAAGACTTGCACCCCAGTGATGCATCCCGCGAACAATTTGTCCAAATGCAACTTCATTTTGAAGATAGAATACAGATTCCCATGCATTTTTAATATCTGGTACATAGTACATGGTTAAGAACATACCAGAAAGAATTTGAATAACTGTTACAAAAAATGTTAGCCCACCAAAACAGTAAACGAACGCAGAGAAATGATGCGCCGGATTAACATGCTCTGGAACCTCATGATCAGCGATATCGCGCCACAAAGGCGTAATATCTAAACGCTCATCTACCCAATCGTAAATTTTGTTTAACAATGATTACGCCTCCTTTCGTGGTTCAGCTTTTCCTAAATAAAGGAATCCATCTTTTTCCTTATATGGATATACATCAAGTGGTGCCAATGGTGGCGTTCCAGGAACATTTGTACCATCCTTCGTATAACGGCCATAATGGCATGGACAGAAGAATTGGTCAGGATGCTCTTTGTCCCCTCCAAAGTTTACCGTACATCCTAAATGTTTACAAACCGGTGATAAAGCTACAATCTTACCTGCCTCATCCCTATAAACCCATGCAGTTTCGGTTACTTCAGACTCGTACCAGGCATCCTTTTGTTTGTAGGAAAAGTCCACACGAATTGGCTCTTCAGTAATATCAGCCACTTTTTGTGGTGTAGCAATGAAATCACCGCCTGCATCAGCCTTTAATACAGGATCAACTGCAAATCTGACCATTGGCATTAACATCCCTGCAGCCATGAAACCGCCAACACCTGTTAGTGTGTAGCTTAAAAATTGGCGTCTTGAAACACGCTCTTTACTCATGATTATCCCCCCTCTATTCATGAAGTTAAGTCCAGCGGACAATAAATAAACACTTATAAAACTAGGACATAACAATGATATATCAATCTTCAGACAAGGTCAATATCATTACTATTTTAAAAATAGAGATTATGTATAGTTTTACCTTTTTTCATTCCATTTATTTGTAAAAAGTGCTAATAGCTGTTTAGTTTGACTATCGATCATTTTTAATTTTTGCGAATCGTTCATTTGTTCAAGCGGAATGGAAGGAACCCAAATAATGGACCCTGAAACCTTATCCTCTTTTGTCCGCCAATTAATATCAGAAGTCAAATAAAAAAGATGTTTAAATTCAGCCTTTAAAATGGTATTCTCCCAATTTTTTAAATCATTTAATACTTTTTCACTATCATCATTGATTAGATAGGTAAAAGGTGGGAACAATACTATTCTCCCTGTGAATTGCCTTTCCAAATGGCTCGACAGTAATGTAATAAATTCAGCAGCTTCTGCAGATTGCTTCATTTCTGCTCCCGTAGAAACGAAGTATAATGGAACAAGAGCAGTATCTACATATTCTTTTGCATTTAGATAGGTTTCAACCTCTTGTGGTATCCATTTCATCCTTTTGCACCAACCTTTAAAAATTCACTATCCCTATAATAACATTATTTCCTATTACTGATGAATAAATTGAAAATTTTTCATGAAATATACAAAAAGGGCAAGTAGCCTAGTCTACGATGTAATCCTAAAAGCTATAAGTCTTGTGTTAATTGGGCTAATTCGAATCCCTTCCTTTGTTCCATTATGGAACCACGAAGTGCGGGTGACGATTCAAGGTTGACCGATTTTAAAGTGAAGATACAACTCACCCTGCCGTAAGGTCTAGCACTTAATTATTCCAGAATTCAAAATATGTTTTAAATCATATAAAAAAGGAAGCTGGCTTCTCGCTAGCTTCCATTTTGCTCTGATTGAGGAAGATTATTTAATTTTTCTGTTAAAATGGCAAATGCTTTTCGGTCATTATTATCAAGAGCCTCATCAATCATTTGAAGAAGCTTCTCACGCTGAAAACGCTCAATACTGCTTTGCAGCAGCTGTTCTGCAATGATTGAATCCTTCTCATTTACTTGCAAGTGTTTTGGGACGTATGGATTCTCTTCTAAAACTGCAACATATTGATGTGCTTGATGAGATGCATGAAAATTAAGCTGAATAAAAATGTCTTCATCACGATTTAGACGAATATCATGAAAAGATTTCTCCGCATCAGTCGTCATTACATTCTCTTTATAAAACCGAAATGGGACTTTATCGACACAATGTGTAGACATAATTAATCCTCTTGGACAATACTGGGCCTGCTCAACAAAATGAACTTTTTCCATTAGTTGGTCGTGGCTCATAAGATAATTAAGGATCCAAACACATTCTCTTCTTTTTAATTGGTAATGATTTAGAAACCAGCGAATAAAATCTTTCTTCTCGTTGACAGAAACAGGGGTTGTCATTGGTCTTTTCCCTCCTCTGCGTATTCAGCTTTTATTATGCATTTAAGTCTGTAAGACGTTCTACTAAATCCATGTACTCACTATTTGTTGGGTTCATCTTTAGCAGTTTTTTAAACATTTCGGCAGCAAGGTCATTTTTTCCTTCTTCAATCAAAAAATATCCATAATCATGTAAGAAGTTCTCATTATTCTTAAAGAAAGTATATGCACTTTCGTATTTGTCTAATGCTTCGGAATATCGCTCTAGTTTTTGCAGAGATAGTGCCAAGTCCCATAGAAGCTGTGGCTCTTCATCCTCTAAAATATCTAGCTCAGAAACCAAATCAAGTACATCTTCATATCTTTCTTGTTGGAGTAATAGCTTATTTAACGTTAGCGCTGCTTCAGCAAAACCTGGGTCCAACACAAGAGATTGACGTAAATACTGTTCTGCTTCCTTCGGCTTTCCAAGTTTGATTGCAATTTTACCGCCAAAATAGAATAAATCCTTATTAAAATCATCTTGCTGAATTCCTTCCCGGATTGTATTCAGACTGTTTTCTAGTTCTTCCTCTCGCTCATATGCTTGAGCCAAATGTAAATAAAGTGAATGATATTCCGGATCCAGCTCTTTTAATTCATTGAATTTTTCAATAGCTGTACGATTATATCCTGCTTGAAGAGCTGTAAATGCATAACCGAAGAGAGTATTAATCTCTAATTTCTCATTAAGTGACTTATCATAATAAATTAATGCTTCTTCAAAAGCCCCCGAAGAACTTAACAAATCAGCAATACGGCCGTTAATATTGACTCCAGCTATTTTATCCGTTTCTTTTAAAACGGCTTCATAAGCCTGCATTGCTTTTTTTATTTCACCTTGTTGGCTATAAAGTTCACCTAAAGCAAACTCAATTACAGGTTCATCTGGAAGTATTTCCTTGGCTGTCAATAACTTTCTCTCAGCTACTTCATACAAACCTTGAATTTGATAAAGATCAGCCAGCAGTAGTAATGATTGGCCATAATAAGCATCTTGTTCCGAAATTTTTTCTAAAACAAGTATAGCCTCTTCTTCCTCACCTGTTTCGATTAAAATTTCACCTAACAATGCAAGTAGTTCTCCCTCTTCAGGGTAGATTTTTAGCAAGCTTTCGATAAGCGCTTTTGCCTCATCTAGAAAACCGTAGTGAAACAATTCTTCTCCTAGAAGGAATTTTTCCTCATGGGAGCCTTTTTTTAATATCATATTATATTCAGTTAAAGCCTCTTTATGTTGGCCGTTTTCAAGCATGCGAATGATTTTAGTGATTCGTTCCATTGACTAATACCTCGTAAAAAGAAATTATATTATAATGAAAAAAATGATGGCTTCCTAACCTCAACAAATTCCCCATATCCTGGCATAAAAATTACTTTTGATCCGGCTCGGACTATTTTACCCCTGTGTACTGTAACGGCAAGTCTATCACCATGATAATGAAATAAAGTCTGTTCATCAACATTCTTGATTTCCCTTGATTGAAAATATAAGTTGTAGCTTAACTCTGTTCCGTTTAATAGACTACCTTTATGAGGGTACAACCCAATTTGATTGAGGACTTTTACAGATAATGGCTGATTTTCCTTCAGCTCCTCATAAATGGCTGGAATTTTTTCCTTTATAACTGTCTCTTTCCAATTCGACAATACAGTTCTTCGTTCCTTCTTTTGCAAAGAAGATATCACTGGAATGAGAGGGCAATTGTATGGAAACAAGGCATCCTTAATCCAGCCCCATGGAACCGTTTTCAACCCATCCTGTCCTGTAAGCTCCACAAAAATAGCCGGTACTTTTTCTTTTTTACATTTTCTAATAAACGAAGGTGTAACAAGCCTTATTGGAATTCTTACTCCTATCATAATATCCACCGGGCTGCTGTTTAGCTTCATTTTAAACTCTTTCAATTTAGCTGCTAATTCATCTTCATAGAAAACTTTGATATAAGTTAATATCGTGGTGCTTCCCTTTCGTAAAAAGTTCTCAATCATAAATTGTTTCAGTTCTTGAAAAGTATTTGTTGAAGGAATGTTAGAGTGTAAAACAACAAACGTCGGAGTCATGATAAACTGTTCAAAATTCATTTTTATAAATTGATAATTTTCGGAGCGGTTGTATATGGTTGTAATTCTGTTATTATCAATTAAAAATGAACGTAAAGTTATTTTGTTATTTTTTAGGATATTGGCATTTTCAATAATATAAGCCATCCAACCACCCTTTTCCTCTCTTTATGACAAGCTATGCAGCTTATTTCGAAACTATGACTTAGTAGAGTAGAAAACTGATTTCAAAGAGACAGCTTATGCTGTCTCTTTTACTCTCAGCTTCCCCTCATCAAACCGTACGTGAGGTTTTCCCTCATACGGCTTTCCGACGTTCTTCTCCTTTGGCTTTCGTTCCAGTCTAACTTGCTAATTTCACTATTAAGCCTTGCGTTACTTTCATAACTTCCTTCATTCTCGCATGTTTCTTCCTTTTGTTCTTCTTCTTATTCCAAAACAGAGTAAGTCTCTCTAGTACATACCAGTCCACTTTATTTAGCCACTTCTTGGCGATGGGCGAAATGCTATAGTAATTCTTAAACCCTTGTAAAATTCGATTGAGCCCCTTCACCAGTTCTTTGATGTCCATAAATAGTTTGTTCTTAGGACTCGTATATTCCCTAATCTTCATTTTCATCTTCTTCATGGCTTTCTTACTTGGAATGTGAGACATGACATAAACTTTCGAGCCTCCCTTATTCATCACAGGGAATTTCCGATGATGTAGACCTAGAAAGTCGAATCCATTTGTGTCATCCCAGATATTAACGAGTTTGGATTTCTCCGTGTTGATTTCAAGGTCTAGTTTCTTCATGATTGCTTTTAATACCTGGATGCTCTCCAGAGCTTGGGTTTTCGTACGACACATAATCACAAAATCATCTGCGTATCGCACCAGTTCCCCCAAATGTAGGAACTTCCTCTTCCATATCGTGTCCATATAATGGAGGTAGATGTTTGCTAAAAGAGGCGAAATGACTCCGCCCTGCGGGGTACCCTTTTCGGTGTTATGAAACTGGCCATCTTCCATTACACCTGCTCTCAGCCATTTCCGAATCAGTTTCAACACTCGGCGATCACTGATTCTCATTTCGACTAACTTCATTAATTTTTTTCTTGATTGATATTGTCAAAGTACCCTTTAATATCTACATCTACTACCCAGTAATGGTTCCTACTCAATTTTCGAATCTTTGCGATGGCTTGGTGAGCATTTCTTTTCGGTCTGAATCCATAAGAACAGTCTTGAAAGTCTGCTTCAAAGATGGGTTCAATGACCATTTTCGTTGCCATCTGTACGATCCGGTCTTTTACCGTTGGAATTCCTAACGGTCTCATGCTTCCCTTGTTGTCTTTTGGAATATAAACTCGGCGAACAGGGCTTGGGTGAAACCTTTTGTGCTTGAGTTCTATATAGATCTCATTCAGTAAGTTTCTTTCCCCGTATTGATGGACGATAAATTCAATAGTTTCTCCATCTACTCCGCAACTTCCTTTGTTCGCTTTTACTTTACGCCATGCCACTGCGAGAATATCTGGACGATAAATTTTATCGTATAAGGCATGAAATCGGCGTGTTGGACTTTCCTTTGCACAAAGGTATAAAGTTTTCCAGAGTTCTCGAGCTTTGACATCGGTGTAGTTAGCCAGTTTTCCGGCATTCACTCACTCTTACCTCCTTCTAACTTATGAACGAAGTAGGGGTCCTTCCTTCTGCCACGTTATGCTCCATGGCTTCATCAGTACTATGACCCCCTCCGACTCCCTCTCCACAGTCTACCATTTCACCTTCTGGTTTATAGGTTTCCTCTTTACTTCTTAAGAAGTGTGGAGGAGGGCCTCCCCAGTTCCGTTATCTACTTTCTCAACATACCGCTCCCCTTACCCCGAGGGATTCTTCGGTGCTGCACTTCCAAGATCTTCACACCTTCCATGGTCTTCGCCCATTTTCACCAGGCTCGACTTCCCTTTGTCCTCCAGAGGAGGTCTCTTTTGACGAGGCGGCAGGATTCACTTCATGTTACGGTCTGTTGATTTGCTCGCACTCTCTAAGAGAGTTACTTTGTCACAGGGCTTCAACCTTAGGATTTCTCCACCAGTTGCCTGTCAGCTACCGAGCGTCTTGGCATTTACTCGGGTTGGACTTGCACCAACTAGCAGATAACAGCTTAGCTGGGCACGCTGAAAAAGGAAAAGCTGCAAAATGCAGCTTTTATCATAGTAGGCTATTTAAGTGTGTGAAAAAGTTTGGATAGGATACAGAGATAGATTCCGGTTTTTCCAAAATGACTTCCTCATTACATAAGAGGGCAGCAATGGCAAGCATCATGCCAATGCGATGATCTCCGTGACTAGAAACAATGCCACCTTTAAGTCTTGTTTTTCCATGGATAATCATGCCATCTTCTGTTGCCTCAATAACAGCTCCTAGTTTTTTTAATTCATTTACAACAGTATCAATTCGATTAGTTTCCTTTACTTTCAATTCCTCAGCATCCTTTATAATGGTTACTCCTTCTGCCTGAGTAGCCATTAGTGCGATGATCGGAATTTCATCAATTAATTTAGGAATTAAATCTCCCTCAATAACTGTGCCCTTAAGACTTGAAGTTTTAATGATAAGGTCACCTGAAGGTTCAATTGAACTATTCTCCTTTTGAATGATTTCCAAATTTGCACCCATATTTTTTAAAACTTCAATAATACCAGTTCTAGTTGGATTTAATCCAACATTTTTTAAAACAATTTCACTTTCTGGGACAATGGCTCCAGCAACTAGAAAGAATGCAGCAGAGGAAATATCTCCTGGAACATGTACATTTGCACCAATTAGCTTTTGACCACCTACCACGGTTATTTCTTGGCCGTTCCTATGGATCTGACCACCAAATTGGCGAATCATTCGCTCAGTATGGTCCCTTGTGCTGGCGGGCTCAATTACTGTTGTCTCCCCTTCTGCTTGTAGACCTGCCAAAAGTATGGCTGACTTGACTTGGGCACTAGCAACAGGGAGTTGATAACGGATTGGATTTAATTTTCCACCACGAATTGAAATGGGTGTAAATGCCCCATTTTTTCGACCATCAATCTTCGCTCCCATTTTCGATAATGGTTCAGATACCCTCGTCATTGGTCTTTTAGCTATGGACTCATCTCCAGCAAGTGTAGAAAAAAATGACCTACCAGCTAAGATCCCCATCAATAAACGAATGGTTGTTCCAGAATTTCCTACATCTAACAGTTCAGCTGGCTCTGACAATCCTTCTATTCCGTTACCAAAAATCTTTACTGTTCCATCCTTTTCTTCGATCTTTACCCCCATTTTTCTAAAACAGGAAATAGTGCTTAAACAATCATCACCAGGCAAAAAATTAGTAACAACCGTTTCACCGTGAGCAATTGAACCAAACATGACAGAACGATGTGAAATCGATTTATCACCAGGAATTTTTATTTCTCCTGTCAAATTACTGACATTTGACTTAAGTTTTATTGATCCCATTACTTTCCACCTTTTGCTATTTATCTTTAATAACCGATTGAGGTTGTATAATTTGTATAAGTTAGAATACATTTTTCTGCACGCTGACGATCCTCATCCGTTTGGAAACTTATTACAAGTACTCCATGAATATCCTCTCTTGTTTCAAGGATTCGAATATTGGTAATACTAATATTTTCCATCGCCAAATATCCTGTGATTTCGGAAACAACCCCAGGGTAATCCGGAATGTCAACAAATAGATCGTAAAAGGCAGGTATTGCCCCTTTTTCCTTCACCGGTAATCCATCCCGAAACTGTTTGGCTTGAGAAAAATATTCCAATATCCCTTTATCATTTCCTTCTTCTAGTAATTCTTTAACAAAATCCATTTCTTCCTGCCACTGATTTAATAATTCTATTAAATTCTCACGGTTATGCATTAATATATCCTTCCACATTTGTGGACTGCTTGAGGCAATACGGGTAATATCTCTGAAACCTCCAGCTGCAAGGCGAGGAATTATAGTTTCATTACCGCTTAATCTTTCTGTTTGCCGTACAATAGAGGCAGCTATTATATGAGGAAAATGACTGATAATTCCCGTTAAATAATCATGTTCTTGAGGAGAAATGGTTAAGAACTTTGCTTTTGTCCCTTTTAACCAGTCTTTAAGAAGTTCAATCTTCTCGGTTGTTATATGATCTTCAGGTGTTAACAAATAAAAAGCATTTTCAAACAAAATTTCTTTGGCAGCTGAAACGCCGCTTTTATGAGAACCTGCCATTGGATGTCCTCCAATAAACGTGATTCCCCTCTCCTTTAATTTCGTTGCCTTATCGACGATTTTCTGTTTCGTACTGCCGGTATCCGTAATCAAAACATCCGGCTTTAATGTCAGCTTTGATAAGGCTTGAATAATAGATTTCGTATCGTTCACAGGCGCTGATATAATAATAAGATCAGACTCCTGGGCTCCATCTGGAATATTTTCAGCTATTTCATCAATAACTCCGAGCATTTTTGCAAGCCGAGCTTGTTCCCTATTGATATCAAACCCGATAATTTCCGCCTTGGGATGCTCTTTTTTTATACAAAGGGCAAGCGATCCCCCAATTAATCCTAAACCAATGACAAAAACCCGGCCTTTCAACATTATTCCCCCAATATTGTTTCCACTTCTGATTTGTATTCGGCAAGGAACTCTTCAAGAGCTTTGATCACTCCCTCATTTTGTTCCGTGGATCCTACTGTAATTCTGACCGCTGTCGGAAACCCTAAAGCATTACCAGATCGAACAATGAAACCCCGTTCCAATAAAAATTGAAATACCTTTTCACTTTCCACTTTAAAATCAATTAAGATGAAATTTGTTTGTGACGGATAATAACGAAGATCATTTCGTTTACAAAATTGATAAAATTGTTCCAACCCTTGTCTATTCTTTTTCTTACATTCTTCTACAAATTTTTGATCCGCAATAGCGGCGGCAGCTGCTGTCTGAGCTACAGAGTTTACATTAAACGGCTCTCTCGCTGGTTCAAGCGCCTTAATAATTTCCTTTTGGGCTACTCCATATCCGACTCTTAACGCAGCCAGACCATAAATTTTCGAAAAGGTTCGTAAAACTATTAAATTTCGATATTTCCTGGTTAGATTAATGGAATCATAATAATCATCTGCAATTACATATTCGTAATATGCCTCATCAAGTACAACTAAAATATGTTCTGGAACTTGATCAAGAAAGGCAACTAATTTGTTTTCTGGTATGTAGGTACCAGTCGGATTGTTTGGACTACACACCCAAATAACATTTGTCTTTTCATCAATAGCCGCTAGCATGGAGTCCAAATCATGTTCACCATTTATATCTGGGACTTCCTTTATAATAGCTCCATCTAATATTGCATTATGCTTATATTGTGAGAAAGTATTTGTTGACATAACTGTACTAGCATTCGGATGGAGAAGTGCTCTTGAAATTATTTGAATCAGATTATCGGAACCATTCCCAAAAATGATTTCTTCTTCATCAACTTGTAAAAATTTTGCCAATTTCTCTCTTAAATTGGCTGCATTTCCGTTCGGATAAATAGCCAAACTCTCAGAATAAGAGCGGAGTGCCGATTTCACCATTTCAGAGCATCCAAAAGGATTTTCATTGGAAGCAAGCTTTACGATCTTCTCAAGTTGATATTGCTTTTTAACTTGCTCAATTGATTTCCCAGGCTGATATGGAGTCAGTTTTAATAATTGCTCTTTCCATCTCATCTACCCCTCATCCCTCTCTTTTATTTTCAGTAACATCATCAGATTCAGGAACTTTTCCTAAATCAGGTCGTAACACTTTGGCTCCCTTTAAATACACATGATGAATTTCATTTTGTGGCTTGTTGGTATTGACATGCATCATCACTCTAATACATTTCGATAAAGAATTAGGAACAGGAATTTCCCTCATGCACATTACAGGCACATACGTCCATCCTTCAAAATTTCTAAGTACTTTAGCGGGAAAGACAGCATTAATGTCCTCAGTTGTGGATATAAATACAGAGGCGACGGAATCAGGATGAATATGATTGACTTCGATTAATTTCATTAAAAGCTCTTGAGCAGCTGATAATATTTCCTCTTCTGTATTCGCACTGACCGTCGTCGCTCCTCTCACCCCTCTTATCATGTCTTCACTCCCTCATTTAAAAAACTTTAAGCTCCTCAACAATGCTGGAATCTGAAATTGTCTTAAGGATTGGTCTACCTATACTCTCAAGCAACACAAAACGAATGGATTCTGCAATTGATTTTTTGTCGTGTTTCATTTTTTTTAATAAGTTCTCAATAGCTAATCCCTTTGGAATTTTTGTTCTATATCCGAGCCCTTCTACCCATTCAATAAATTCTTCCATGTCAAAATCAAGTCCTGTTAATTGCTTGCTTAATTTTAGGGCAAATATCATCCCAATCATTACAGCTTCGCCATGAGTAATGTTCCCATAGCCCATTTCTGCTTCGATGGCATGCCCAAGAGTATGCCCAAAATTCAAATAGGCTCTAACCCCAGTTTCCTTTTCATCTTTTCTAACAAACTCATTTTTAATTTTAATGCCTTTTGTTAATGACTCAGTTAACTGTTCAGCCGAAATAGCATTCAAATCTTGCACAGATGTTTTTAGCCAATGATAAAAATTAGCATCATATATAAGTGCATGCTTAATAACTTCAGCAAAACCTGAGCGTACTTCTTGGGGTGGTAGTGTCCTTAGCAGTTCCAAATCATAAAAAACAGCTTCTGGTTGATAAAAAGCACCAATCATATTTTTTCCAAGGGGATGGTTTATGGCCGTTTTTCCACCTACAGCACTATCATGTGCCAAAATTGTTGTCGGAATTTGAATAAAAGGGATACCTCTCATATATACAGACGCAACAAACCCTGACAAATCTCCCACTGCTCCACCGCCAAATGCTAGAATGACAGATTTCCGATCAAGCTGATCTTCCAAAGCTTTTGATAAAGCCGAATAAAAGACCTCAAATGTTTTTGCCTTTTCTCCGCTTGGAGTGGTAAATACGATTGGATCCCATGGGTTTAATTCAGAAGTTAACTTATCCAAATGCATTTTAGCTACTGTCTCATCAGTAATAATGAAAATTCGTGTTAGATTTGTGAAGTGATTTTTTAGAAATGGCCCAAGTTTATTAAGAACACCTTCCCCGATAAAGACAGGATAATTTTTAGACTCTGTCTGGATGTGAATGGTTTCCATTAGAATTCCCTCGCATATTCCCGTTGCCTGTTGATTTCTTCCACAAATGTTTCAAAACGATCGCTATAAAATTGATCGACAAGAGCATTGGCCAATTCCCAAGCAACGACATTTTCTGCAACAACGGCTGCTGCAGGGACAGCACAGCTATCTGAACGCTCAATACTAGCGGAAAATGGTTCTTTCGTTTCAATATCAACGCTCATTAACGGCTTATACAAGGTTGGAATAGGTTTCATTACTCCTCTAACAACAATCGGCATACCAGTGGTCATCCCGCCTTCAAATCCGCCTAATCGGTTTGATTTACGATAATAACCAGATTCCTTTTCCCATGCAATTTCATCGTGTACTTCACTTCCTGGTTTTCTAGCTGCTTCAAAACCAATGCCAAACTCAACACCTTTAAATGCATTGATACTAACGATTGCAGCTGCTAATTTCGCATCCAGTTTTCGATCATAATGAACGTAACTACCCACACCTGCAGGCATCCCTGTTACAATCACCTCTACAATTCCACCAATTGAATCCCCATTTTCCTTAGCATCATCAATAGCTTTCATCATTTTCTTTTCGGCATCTGGGTCAGACGTACGGACAGGTGAATTTTCTGTACGCTCTTTTATTTCATCTAATGTTAGTGAGTAATCGACACTCGCTTTCACTCCACCAATTTCAACAACTTGCGATACCACCTTAATCCCTACTAAAGATAGAAGTTTTTTTGCTACTGCTCCAGCCGCCACACGTACGGTGGTTTCACGAGCGGAAGAACGTTCTAAGACATTTCTCATATCCCTATGACCATATTTAATGGCACCATTTAAATCAGCATGGCCCGGGCGAGGACGGCTGACTTTACGTTTTACTTCATTTTCTTCGTCCTGTCCAAGCGGTTCAATTCCCATTATTTTTGTCCAATGCTTCCAATCATTGTTTTTCACTACCAATGCAATAGGGGAACCTAATGTATAACCGTGACGGACACCCGCAACAATTTCCACTGTATCCCTTTCAATCTGCATTCTTCTTCCTCTACCATAGCCCTTTTGCCTTCTTGCCAATTCTTCATTTATATCCTCCGCAAGTAGCGGCATACCTGCCGGAAAACCTTCTAAAATTGTCGTAAGTTGTGGACCATGAGATTCTCCTGCTGTTAAATACCTCATACCCATTCTCTTTCTCCCTTCAACTCATTAAAGAATTATGTATCAATATACCATATACAAGCTAAGAAACATAGTAGAATAATTCAGAAAAGAGAAATTTATTTTGTAATCGGATACAAAAAGGCACCTGTATTACCTTATACAAGTGCCCTTACCATTTTTATTAATAAACCCATTCATTTACAAGCTTCTTATACTCGACTAATTCAGCTTCTTTAAAGAATAAACCAATTTCACGAGCTGCGCTTGCAGGTGAATCTGATCCGTGAATTACATTTTTACCAACTGTTAAGCCAAAATCACCGCGAATTGTTCCAGGTGCAGCATCCTTAGGATTGGTTGAGCCCATCATTTGGCGTGCAGTTGCAATTACGTTTTCACCTTCCCAAACCATGGCAAATACAGGTCCTGATGTGATGAAATCAACTAATTCACCAAAGAATGGTCGCTCCTTATGTTCACCATAATGTTGTTCGGCTAGTTCTGTTGGAATGTGCATTAATTTCGCTCCAACAAGCTGGAAACCTTTCTTTTCAAATCGGGAAACGATTTCACCAATTAGATTGCGTTGTACACCATCTGGCTTAACCATCAAAAATGTCCTTTCCATTCTCCCACTCCTAAACCCTTATGTATGATAGTTGCCATAAACAACCCAACAAAATTTTACCATTGTTCATATGAAATAGCAAGAAAATTCAGGAGAGAACATAACTTCTAAAATTTCCGTCTACCAATATACTTCGCAATATCACGAAGTGCTTTTTTTGCACGATTTTCTGGAAGTTCCGCTAGTATTGTCAACGCTTTATTTAAGTATTGATCACTTAAGGAGATAGATTTTTCAATCCCCCCTGACTGTTTAATTAATTGTATAATATCTTCCATTTCAGAAGGCAATGTATTCTCATTTACTGTTTCAATCTTTTTGCGAACCTCCCGATTTTCCATGGCAAATAATGCAGGAGCAGTAATATTGCCCTGTAACAGATCACTACCAGCCGGTTTTCCAAGTTCTTTTTCAGTTGCTGTAAAATCTAATATATCATCAGTAATTTGAAAAGACATTCCTACATAATAGCCAAATAGAAAAAGTTTTTTATGTATGGATTCATCTACATGTGCTGCAATGGCCCCCAATTGACAGCTAACAGCAATTAACAATGCCGTTTTTCTTCTAATTCTTCGAAGATAATCCCTGAAATTTTGATTATAACGATATTTATCCTTTATTTGCTGAATTTCTCCAACTGTAACTTCCACAATTGTATTTGCCAATATTTTATGGGCCAATGGATTTTCTATATTGGTCATTAATTCTAATGCCAACGCAAATACATAATCACCAGTGTACATGGCAATTTTATTATCCCACTTTGATTTAACCGTAGGCTGGCCCCTACGAATATCGGCATCATCAATGACATCATCATGAACAAGTGATGCCATATGAATAAGCTCAAGAGCAACCGCAACATTTTTCATCCTATGAATATCGTATTGACCAAATTTACCTGCAAGCAAAACAAAAACAGGACGAATTCTTTTTCCCCCAGCTTGTAATGTATGCCTTGAAGCTTGTCGCAATAGAAGAGACTCCGGTTGAATCGTCTCTTCAAGCTTTTTTTCTATTAAGTTAATATCTGAATTCAAAAATGAATACATCATTTTCAATTTCACTTTGTATTCACCCTGCTTTTCATCCTGTCTTGTTACTTTATTATTTCTTATGACCTATATGAACGGCTGCTACACCACCGCTGTATGGTTTATATGTCACATCAACAAAGCCAGCTTGTTCAAACATTTTCGCCAATTCCTTCATCCCCGGAAAATCACGTGCGGACTCTTGCAACCAGGAATATTCATGATAGCTTTTTGCAAATAATTTGCCAAACAAAGGCATAATAAAGCGAAAATAAAAATAAAAAAGTTGTCTATAGCCGATCATCGTAGGCTGTGATGTTTCAAGACAAACCGCAATTCCACCCGGCTTAACTACTCGGTACATCTCTTTTAATACCTGCAAATAATCAGGCACATTTCTTAACCCAAATCCAATGGTGACATAGTCAAAACTATTATCAGGAAAAGGAAGCTCCATTGCATTACCGTGAATCAGTTTTACTTGCTTAAGCCCAAGACGTCTGACTTTTTCATTTCCAACTTTCAGCATATTTTTGCTGAAATCCAAGCCAATTACTTCTCCATTTGGACCAACCGCTTCGGCTAGAGCAATTGTCCAATCAGCTGTACCACAACAAACATCCAGCGCTTTCGCCCCCGATTGGACATTCATTCGTTTCATCGTGTCCTTACGCCATCTAATATGCTGTTGAAAACTGATTACCGAGTTCATTTTGTCGTAGTTATCTGATATTTTTTCAAAAACATGATGAACCCGTTGTTCTTTTGACTGCTGCATATTTTTACCCTTCTTCCACAAAAGTTTTGGCATATGGCTGGTATTGGTTTAATAATGTAAAAATTTTGCTTTCTAGGACGTGATTTAAATAAGGAAACTGCTGGAGCCCTTTTTCAATATTTCTTTTTGAAAGTTCAAGATAATTATCGCACACCATGATAAGCTTGTTTTTCTGCTCAATCGACATATCCATCATTTTATATTTTGTTACCGGGAATACTGTTTGTTTAAGTGCATCAAACAAAAATGAACGGCCCTTTTGAATAAATTCATTTTTCTCATTTAAAAGCCGTTTAAATAGTAATAAATGGGAAACCAGCTCATTCCATAAATCTAATTTAAAATATTCAAAAAGTCTTAATAGCAATGAACTTTCAATCATCATCATGCTTTGCATAAGCTTTTGTATTTCGGTAGTTTCTTTATGGTAAACAGCTATTTTATGTTCGTTCACTTCTTTTATGCCTCTGGAAAGAGCTCTAATAACTAAATGATCTTCTGATTCAGCCAGAAGCTTATAATATAGACCACTAAAATAGTCGCCTGCCAATACAGTCAACTGACGTATTTTTTCATCTTTTGCTGTTGATATATATTCATGGGTATCAAGGGCGATTTGTACCAGCATTGTTGAAAGAACGTAAGTTTCTAATTCATTATCAGACAAATCAAGCTGATCCATAATCGAGATAAGGATTAGGAGCTTTTCATCGTCGATAATTGGTGCCTTAATATATTTCAGCAAGTAAGTGTCAAAAACACTTTTTTCGACTTTCTCTTTTATGGACAAATATTTGTGTCGAATATCTTGCATTTTTATCACCCTTGCTTCCCCAAAATAATGTGTATATGTATTTTCATTCCTAATCTTGAAAAATAAATCTTACCCATAAAATTTTTGCAACCTCAGCAAGTAAATCAAACAAGACAAACACCATTATATCATATATGGGCATTTATGGGCATGATTTCACAAAATAAATCCATTTCATTGATTTATTGCAATAATTATTATTTCTTAATTTCACTTTCAATTTCACCGAGCTGTGTCAAAATTTTCGCATTCCCTCTAATTTTAATGGCTGATGTATGTTCAGTAAACTGGGCGATGAGCACTTCTCCTTTGTCAAGTTTTTCTGAATGGTGAAATCTTGTATCTGAACCTCTAGTCAAACCAATAACGCTTACTCCATCATCAATGGCTTTAATTACTACGTAATCGCTTGTCTGTGGCCCGTGCTTTTCCATAATTATCACCCCTATTTGGTATAATAATTAATTTTTTATTAATGAAAGTACTTCAGCACGTGCGTTTGTATCTTTGGCAAATACTCCACGAACGGCAGTAGTTATCGTTTTTGATCCTGGCTTTTTTACCCCGCGCATTGTCATACACATATGCTCCGCTTCTACAACAACCATTACTCCATGAGGTTCGAGCTTTTCCATCATACTATCTGCAACTGTTGAAGTGATCCTCTCTTGGAGCTGTGGTCTTTTTGCTACAGCTTCCACTGCCCTTGCCAACTTACTTAGACCTGTTACACGTCCATTACGCGGAATATAGGCCACATGAGCTTTTCCATAAAAAGGAACAAGATGATGCTCGCACATGGAGTAAAAAGGAATATCCTTTACTAAAACTAATTCTTCATGTTCTTCACTAAAAATGGTTTCAAAATGTTGTTTTGGATCCTCATTTAATCCACTGAAAACCTCTTCATACATTTTCGCTACACGTTTAGGAGTATCTAGTACCCCTTCACGATTTGGGTCTTCTCCAATTGCTTCTAATATTAAACGTACCGCTTCTTCAATTTGGGCACGATTTACTTCTGCCATAATGATTCCTCCCAAAATTCCCAACAATATTGATAATAAATACATATTAGCACAACCATTTCCATGCAAGCAAAAAACTAACCCAGTTGTGTTAAGACCTTTTCATAGAAAAAGGCCACGGAACAATCCATGGCCTTTTTGCCTAAGCATTCGCTTAAAGCACATATTTATGTAATTATTTTACTGCCTCTTTAAGCGCTTTACCTGGTTTAAAAGCAGGAACCTTGCTAGCAGCGATTTCGATTTCATCACCTGTTTGCGGGTTACGGCCTTTACGTGCTGCACGCTCACGTACTTCAAAATTACCAAATCCAATAAGTTGGACCTTATCACCATTTTTTAAAGCTTCTAAAATTGTATCAAACACTGCATCAACTGCTTTTGTCGCATCCTTTTTAGAAAGTTCGCTAGCTTCAGCAACTGCATTAATAAGTTCTGTCTTGTTCATGCCTTTCACCTCCTCCCAAAGTATGTTCAAGTTAATGAAGATTACTTATCTACATTTCTAAACAAAATTTCTAAAATATATACGTCATAGCGAGGATTTCATGTATATTTCATTCAATTTCCTACTTTTTGTGAAAAAGTGGACTAATTTCGTCTTAAAATCCCGTGATATTAGGGTTTCTACGCTATCACGTAATTCTGTTAAAAGATTATCATAATCAATAGAGCTAATCAAGAAGATTTCAAGAAATTATGGGAATCTTTTCTTTCATAACACAAAATTCTACTAATTTAGTCAAACATGGAAATTCTGTTTAGATTAGTGACCTTCAAACTAATAAAAAAGAGACCCCCAAAGGAGTCTTTTATAAAATGATGGCTATTAATCCACCTGAGCCTTCGTTTATAATTCTTTCTAACGTCTCTTTCAGTTTATATCTTGCATTTTCCGGCATTAATGACAGCTTTGCTTGTATCCCTTCACGAACAATAGAGCTTAAGCTTCGTCCAAAGATATCAGAATTCCAAATGGACAGCGGATCGTCCTCAAAATCCTGCATTAAATATCGGACAAGCTCTTCACTTTGTTTTTCCGTCCCTATAATTGGTGCAAACTCGGATTCAACATCTACTTTTATCATATGAATGGATGGAGCTACCGCTTTTAATCTTACACCAAATCTGGCCCCTTGACGAATAATTTCCGGCTCTTCGAGACTCATATCGGATAATGTCGGGGAGGCAATACCATAACCTGTTTGCTTCACCATTTTCAGAGCATCAGCAATGTGATCGTATTCTGCCTTGGCATAAGCAAAATCCTGCATAAGTTCCAAAAGATGATCTTTTCCTCTAATCTCCACACCCACGATTTCTTTTAATATATCATCATATAATTCATCTGGAGCATACAAATCGATTTCAGCAACGCCAGAGCCCATTTCAACCCCTGCAAGGCTTGCTCTTTCAATAAATTCGAAGTCACTAAATTGCTGAACTACTCGGTCAACATCCCGTAATCTCTTGATATCTTTAACCGTTTCTTTTACTGCTTCTTGATAGCTTGCGCGGAGCCAGTGATTTTCCCTAAGCACCATTACCCAGCTTGGTAAATTTACATTTACCTCAAGTACTGGAAATTCATATAGTGCTTCCCTAAGGACATTTAATACATCGCTTTCACGCATACTTTCAACACTCATTGTAATTACAGGGATATCATATTTCTCTGCCAAACTAGATCGCAACGTCTCTGTACTCGGATGGTAAGGCTGGGCACTGTTGACCACCATAATGAATGGTTTACCGACTTCTTTCAGTTCCTCAATAACTCTTTCCTCAGCCTCAATATAATTGCTTCTTGGAATTTCTCCGATTGTTCCATCCGTAGTAACAACAACGCCTATTGTCGAATGTTCCTGAATGACCTTTCTCGTACCAATTTCTGCGGCCTCATGAAAAGGAATAGGTTCTTCGTACCAAGGTGTAGTGATCATTCTTGGTCCATTTTCATCTTCATAACCCTTTGCTCCCGGAACGGTGTAACCTACACAGTCTACTAGTCTAATATTTACATCGAGCCCTTCGTCCACATGAACGGTTGCTGCCTGGTTCGGAACAAATTTCGGCTCAGTGGTCATAATTGTTTTTCCGGCAGCACTTTGTGGAAGCTCATCTTGTGCTCTGGATCTCTCCGCTTCACTACTAATATTCGGTAAGACAACGAGCTCCATAAATTTTTTTATAAATGTTGATTTACCTGTTCTTACTGCTCCGACTACTCCTAAGTAAATATCGCCGCCCGTTCTTTCAGCAATATCTTTAAAAATATCTACCTTTTCCAAGTGATCCCCTCCTGATCATATCGTAAAGTGGGATAATTTCATCCATTAGGTATTTTGGGACAGTATATGTTTATGATGTTGTCCTATTTAGTTATGACATTTTTATAAAATTTTTTACCTCCTTATCTTTAATTTAATTTGCTGTTATCTATTTACTAATTTGTTTAATGGAATGGAGGGTTTCTATCTATGATCATGTAAAGGGAAATAGTATGTTCCCCTTTACTATATGTTTTGCATAAAAAAACCCTTCTCCTACAATATATTTCGTAAGAAAAGGGTTATGACAAAAATTATAGATACAGACTCGTCTTAATCAAATCATATATGTTTAAAACAGTATCACTCTTCAAGAAATATTGGTTCCTTTGTTTTTTCATCCAATGTATACGGTAATGAATAAGCAGGAACAAACATCGAATCTTTCACTAGAATAGAACGAATGTCTTCCCCTGGTTTCAGATCCACTTCAGATTTCTTGAGGGCTTGATAAAGATCTGGGCGATAATCCACATATACTTCGGCATTTCCCGTGACAACAAATGATAAATTTTGATTTGTATATGGACTTACAGCCACAGGTGGTTTTTTATAACCTAACTGTTTAAAATCAAGAGAGTAAATATTCTTAGCCAATGTTTCTTTATAAGGCGGGTAATCGTTTGCTTTAATCCTTAACTTAATTTCCCGAATCGTCTCTGCTATCCTTAAATCAAAAATTTTTACAGTTGGGTTCGTTTCTACATCAACAAGTACATATTGAAAAACCCCTCCACTTTCATAAGCATTTCCAGGAGGTTCTGCCAAATATTTTGGCGTGATTTTCTTAAAATCAATCAAATATTTTTGGTAGATTGGGGTTTCCGCTTCCTTAGTTTTAATGGGAAGAATTCCGCCATTATCCTTTCTAAATTCATCTACTGCCGTTTGAACTGCTTGGATTTGATCCTTATAAGGTATTTGATTCTGTTTTAACTTTTCTTTCGGATACATACAGCCCGATAAAAGGAAAACTGTAAGTACCAAGAAAACACCAAGCATTCTCCAATTCATATAATCACCTTTGTTATTAGACATTTTTTGATTATGTAAAAAGTACGATAAACAATATCAAACCTGAAACTAGTAAAAATAAATAAGCAAAGATTCCAGTAAAAACTCGAAAAATCCCATTTAATTTATATCGACTCAAATAAATGAATAAGATTGCCAGAAACATACATCCCATTCCAGCAATAGATATCCACATTTTGATCATACCTGATGACATCAAATTTCCCCCTTTTTCGACTGTAATTATAGCACAAAAAATAAAAAACTGAAGTAAAGAGGGGCGAATTCTTTACTTCAGCCAATTAGACTAAATAACCCATACTCCAGGCGTCATACTATCAAGTTACTTCGCTGCATTGTATGCATATTTGTTAAAAAGCGTATCATCGAACGCCTAAATTCTTATCAAAAACCGTTATTTTTCATCTACAAATTTCTTTCACCAAGAATATTTACCAAATCTTCCATTTCATGAGTCTTCGCTCGGCCCATTAAACCATCTACCGCATCTTTCGTGGTTTTACCATTGAATAATACATCATATAGAGCAAATGTAATTGGCATTTTCACATCATATTTTTTAGCCAGTTGATATGCGGCTTTCGTTGTCCGGACACCTTCAACAACCATTCCCATATTTTCAAGGACTTCATCGAGCGTTTTCCCCTTCCCCAAAAGATTACCAGCTCTCCAATTCCTTGAATGGACACTTGTACATGTGACAATTAAATCACCAATCCCAGTTAAGCCTAAAAAGGTCAAAGGATTGGCGCCCATTTTTGTTCCAAGGCGAGCGATTTCCGCCAATCCTCTCGTAATTAAAGCTGCTTTGGCATTATCACCATAACCCAATCCATCTGTAATACCAGCAGCAAGGGCAATAATATTCTTTAGTGCACCACCAATCTCAACACCAATTACATCAGGATTAGTATAAACGCGAAAATAATTATTGATAAACAAATCCTGTACCACTTCGGCTGCAGCCATGTTTTCGGAAGAAACAGTCACCGTTGTTGGTTGTCGAAGACTAACCTCCTCTGCATGACTAGGTCCGGAAAGGACGACTATATCCTTTAAAAGTTCCGACGGCATTTCTTCTTGAATAATTTCCGTAATACGTAATAAAGTGTCTGGTTCAATTCCTTTACTGACATGTGTAAGCGTAATGGGATTCTTAATAACTGCTTTCATTTTACCAATTACTTCCCGGATGGCCTTTGTTGGTACAGCCAAAATTACCATTTCCACCCCATTTAAGGCATCACTTAATGAAGCATATCCAGTAATTAATTGAGGTAGACGAATCTCGGGTAAATATTTTTTATTTGTGTGTTCATCATTAATCTCTTTCACTTGATTTTCATTATGGCTCCAAAGACGTACATTGTGACCATTATCCGCCAACACCATTGCAAGGGCAGTTCCCCAGCTTCCAGCTCCAATTACAGCTATAACCTCTTTTTCTTGTACCATCCAATACACCGTCCTTACGCTTATTTTCTTTCCCTTGCAAAAATTTTGATAGGTGTTCCCTCAAAACCAAACGCATCTCTAATTCGATTCTCCAAAAATCGTTCATAAGAAAAATGTAATAATTCCGGATCGTTGACAAAAATAACGAAAGTTGGAGGTTTAACTGATACTTGTGTTGCATAGTAAATTTTTAATCGTCTACCTTTATCTGTAGGTGTAGGATTCATGGCGACAGCATCCATAATAATATCATTCAATACACTCGTTTCCACTCGCATGGAATGATTTTCACTTGCTAAATTAATCATCGGTAGTAATGTATGTATCCGTTTTTTGGTTTTGGCAGATAAATAAACGATTGGTGCATAATCAAGAAATAAAAACTGTTCCCGTATCTGACGCTCAAACTCAATCATCGTTTTTTCATCTTTCTCGATAGCATCCCATTTATTTACAACAATTACAATCGCCCTTCCTGCTTCGTGAGCGTAACCGGCGATCTTTTTATCTTGTTCAATGATTCCTTCTTCTGCATTTATGACAACTAAAACGACATCAGACCGTTCAATAGCTCTTAACGCACGCAATACACTGTATTTCTCTGTACTCTCATAGACCTTTCCTTTTTTTCTTATTCCAGCTGTGTCAATGATGACATATTTTTGCCCATGGTATGTGTATGGCGTATCAATTGCATCACGGGTTGTCCCAGCTATGTTACTGACGATCACGCGTTCTTCTCCTAATATCGCATTCACTAAGGATGATTTACCAACATTTGGCCGGCCAATTAAAGAAAATTTGATAACATCTTCATCATATTCCTCTTGTTTTGATTTCGGGAAATATTTAGCTGCAGCGTCGAGTAAATCTCCAATTCCCAACCCATGTGATCCAGAAACTGGAATCGGCTCACCAAATCCAAGTGAATAAAAATCATAGATTAGGTCACGCATTTCTGGATTATCTATTTTATTTACTCCTAATACTATTGGTTTTTTTGACTTATATAAAATTTTGGCTACTTCTTCATCTGCAGCAGTTATACCTTCTCTTCCATTTACTAAAAAAATAATAACATCCGCTTCATCAATCGCCACTTCTGCCTGTTGCCTGATTTGCTCTAAAAATGGTTCATCCCCGATATCAATACCACCTGTATCAATAATATTGAAATCATAGGACAACCATTCTGCAGAACTATAAATTCTATCCCGTGTTACTCCTGGAATATCTTCAACGATCGATATTCTCTCACCAACAATACGGTTAAAAATTGTGGATTTCCCAACATTAGGCCTTCCGACAATGGCAATAACAGGTTTTACCATTTTAATCGCCACCCTTTCCATATTTATATTTAACAAATTGAAGCGCTTATCCTTCCAAATACAAAAATCAAGTTAACGAAGAAAGAAACCCTTCCATTGGTAAGAAGGGCCTGCCTATTATCTTAGCAATATTTATACTTTCCTGCAATCGTAAGAATAAGTGAGTTTCTTAAGTAGATTTTTGTTTCGATTTCTCCAAAAAGCTCCAATGATTTTGGAAAATTACACCTGCATTTTCCAGGAGACTCCATATAACTAGTAAAATAGAAATCAGAGAACAAACATCCAAATAATTCAAATCTGACACTTGATGTGGTAAATTATTTTTATTGAGTATTATCGAATATAATACCTCTCCCTGGATTGTACCACTTAATACCGCCAACAACCTTCCCTTTAATTTATTCTGTAATAGAATTGTTAAAAATACCATTCCAACCGCTAACATCCATTCCCTCTTAAAAATTACCCAAACAGGATCAAAGATCTCAAGTAATTGAAAACCAGTATAAGCCATTGAAATAATTAGAGAACAAATAATGGAGTAGATTATTGTACTCCATTTCTCATGACTTAAAAAGAAGTAAGATACTATTAATACGAATAATCCACTGACATTCATTTCAAACTTACCTAATATCAGATAATAATTTGAAAGAATTATGGCAATTAATATAGTAGCCGCAAGTTTCATTCGGTACGGGTTTTGTTTTGGCAAAAAAAAGGTTGATATAACCCAGAACAGCCAAAACCCCCAATAAAACAAAGCCCCTTCCATTTTCACACCTCCTATTATTTACATTATTGGTACCTATTATGTACTTTCATACTCCTTGAATAATATTTTCATCTGGACTCATCTTAAAAAATAGGAGGTGTTCATATATGGGAAAAGATCGTCAAGAAAAGAAGTTAAGAGAGAGTAAAAGGGTAGAATCAGATCGTGACCAAGCTTTACACTATAAAGGTGCCACAAAGTTATCAAGCCCATCCGAAGCAAGAGGTTTAAATGACGGGAAGTATGATATCTAAAAATCGAGTAGGAGGGGGTGACTAACCTCCGACCTCTCACACCACCGTACGTACCGTTTGGTATACGGCGGTTCAATTAAGTTTGACGTAGCTCTTGATATCTTTCGAATAGACTTCTTAACCCTCGACTCTTCCAATAGGAGTTGTCGAGGGTTTTGTGTAGAATGGGACTGCAGGCAATCCGCC
>NZ_JAAFZF010000021.1:0-48487 GCF_010614825.1 Neobacillus sedimentimangrovi | reverse complement strand
TGAATGGAAAGCTTATGAATGGGGGAACAGTCGTAAAGGTTATTGGCGAATCTCAAAAAGTCCCATATTACACAGAACCCTTGGAAACTCCTATTGGAGTAACCAAGGGCTTAAAAGTCTACAGAAACGTTATGAATTCTTGCGTCATTTATCTTGATTGAACCGCCGTATACGGAACCGTACGTACGGTGGTGTGAGAGGACGAGGGTTAATCACCCCCTCCTACTCGATTTAAAGTAAACTTTTCTAATCTATTATTATTTCACCTGTATTTTTAAAGCGTTCCAGAATAACAAACAATCTAGAATAGCAATCTTGGATAGTTTTTTCATTTTTAATATTATTGTGGAGTCCTAGTCCCCAATAGGTGTCCTTATAAAATCCTATTAAATAATCTTCTGACTTGTTTGTATGAGCATTTTCATAACTTAATTGATCGTCAATAAACGCCAAATAAACTTTCTCAGATTCAATAAAAATAAATGGTATAGGCGATTGTAGATAAACTTCCGCATATTGGGGTTTTGCTGCTTCTTTCAAGTACCTCTTAGTTATAAAGACACTGTCTAAATTTTTGAATTTATTCTGTAAAATATCTTCCATTGACAATGAGATTAATGAAATATTTTTTTCTCTAATTTTTGGTTTGTCTCCTACAATCCCAATTTTTAGTTTACTCCCGGAATAAATAGGGGAGTCAAAATTTGCTTCTTGACTACAAGAGGTAATAATAAATAGTAAAGTTATTAAAATGAAAAATTTTCTCATTTTTTCCTCCAAATGGATATTTTTTAAAACGATTCAATTATATCAGAAAAAATATTTAAAAAAGTCTCTTTTTTGAATTGTTTTTCAATTATATTTTAAATGTAATTTTATTGAAAAAAGTAATATGGAGGAAGATTATGAAAAAATATCTTTTTATGGTTTTAATAACCATGGAGTCTTATCGAATGATAAGAAAAAAGCTCCAGTGCCTATGCAAACTGGAGCCATAAATTATAGTGCTTCTTTAATAATTTTTTTGTAATAGAAGACTGATAGAATGCCGAAGATGGAGTACAATGCCGCATATAATAGCATGACAATCAGCATAGGGGTCCAAATTTCAGTACCGAATAGGAACCAGCCGGATTGAACGGCAAAATAGCTGTGAGAAAGCCCGACCACCAATGGAATGCCGAAACTAAAGAGCTGTTTTCCTTGAATCCCTTTAATTAAATCTCCCTGTGTAAAGCCAAGCTTCCGTAAGATTGTATAGTTTGGTTTTTCCTCTTCACTTTCACCCATTTGTTTAAAATAAAGGATACATCCGGATGTGATAAGGAAGGTTAAGCCTAAGAAGCCGACAATAAACATCGCAAGTCCTAATACTCTTTTCTCGTGATTGCTGATTTCAAGACGAGAGTCGCTATCACCTTTAAACTCCATTTGTTGGAATTTGTCATTAGCCTTTCCTAATTTTGTTTCATCTTTTAATACAATTCCAATATATAGGGAAGACTCCCTCTGTATATCTGGATTGAGATCGTTTTTTAACTGTGTAAAGATGGTTTCGTCGACAATCGCAACGGGAGAACTGAATGTAAAATATATTGAGACGATATGATCTTTTTTCAATTCTGTATACTTTAATGGGATAACTTCTTTTTGCCCTTCCAATTCAATAGGTCCGGAATCTTTAAGGGGCATGAATCTTTGCATTAAATCATTATAACCAGATAAAACCACTTCATCTCGTGAGACATTTATATGTTTGACAGCCCGCTCACTTACCACGGGAAGGGTCAAGTTGTTAGGGTTAAACAACTTTTCTTCTAAATTAGAATCGATGATATTTGAAAGGTTGGCATTTGTCTGAATCACTTCAATCCTTTTCTCTTTATACTCGATACCTTCTTTTTCAAGTGCATCTGTAAAACGCTTGGCGTCATCCGAATAGATAAAGGCAAAATCCGCTGCAACATAATCTTTCGCTGTTTGTTCTGCTGAATAATAGGAGATATAGCTAAGGGATAGCAACCCGATTGCTAAGGCGGACACAGTTGTAATAATGGTTAAAAGAAGGGCGTTCGATTTCATGCGGAACATGATTGAAGACAGGGACATGACTTCGTTAATAGACAAATACCCATCCTTCTTTTTTCGAATGAGATGAAAGATAAAACTAACGGATCCTTTGTAAAAAAGATAGGTCCCGACAATAACCAAAATTAATATTGATATCATCGCCACGAAAAGCTCTGTTACCGTTGTAAAGCTACCATCAAATAATTTCGAAGATATATAGTAGCCGAGAGCGATGAAAACCATGCCGGCAATTCCAATAATCATTTCCCAAACCGATAACTTTTTCGCATTCCCTTCCGTGGATGATTGGACTCTGAATAATCCCAAGATTGTCTGACGCTTAATAAATAAATAATTCATCAGCATGATCAAAAGGTAGATAGCTGAAAAAACAATGACGGTTTGCACGAATGCCTCTGATGAAAAATGAAGTTTTGCAATGGCTTCCACTCCGGTAATTTTAAAGACAATCATTACGATAAGCTTAGAGACGGAAAACCCGAGAAAAACCCCAATGATTAAGGAACTGAAATAAAGAATAAAGTTTTCGGCACTCAAGATGCGGAATATCTTGCCTTTCGTCATTCCAATCAATTGAAATAAACCAATTTCTTTGCTGCGCCGTTTAATAAAAATCGTATTAGCATAAAGTAAAAAGACAGATACAATTCCAATGAGTAACACGGATCCTGCCCGAATGGCAGCCGCCCCTTTAACCGTACCTTTTGCCTCACTCATGGAAGGATCATATTGCAGCGTAACAAAGGAAAAATAAAGGACAACGCTGAAAATAAGCGCAAATACATAGAGATAATAGTTTTTTAAATTCATTTTCAGGTTACGGAGGATGAGTTGATTAATGCTCATGATGTGGCACTCCTCCCAAAACGCCTTGTGTTTTCATGATGTCTTGAAAGAACATCTGCCGTGATTGTTCGCCCTTGTTGAGCTGTGTAAAGATTTGTCCGTCTTTAATAAAAATAACGCGGCTACTGAAGCTTGCTGCCACTGGATCATGCGTTACCATCACGATCGTGGCATTTCGTTTTTCGTTTAATTGGCTTAATTTGTGAAGCAAGTCAGAGGCCGATTTGGAGTCTAGCGCACCGGTCGGTTCATCGGCGAAAATGATGCTCGGTTCATGGATAAATGCTCGAGCCGCAGAGGTCCGCTGTTTTTGTCCACCGGAAATCTCATTTGGGTATTTATCTTTCAGTTCGTAAATCCCCAGTTCCGTGGCTACTTCTGTAAATTTCTGCTCCGCCTCTTTTTTGGGCATTTTCGAAATGGATAATGGCAAGAGAATGTTTTCCTTGACGGTTAAAGTATCGAGTAGATTATATTCTTGAAAAATAAATCCTAAATGTTGTTTGCGGAATTCAGCGAGCTGCTTCTCCTTCATCCGAGTGATTTCTTTGCCTTCAATGTGTATCATGCCGTGGCTCACTTGATCAATGGAGGAGAGGACATTCAGTAAAGTTGTTTTTCCCGAGCCTGACGGACCCATAATGCTGACAAATTCTCCTTGATGGATGCTTAGGTCCAGTCCTTTTAATACTTCCTGCTTATTAAACTTGTTTCCATAGCTTTTATATAATTTTTTAGCTTGTAAGATTGGCATATCAACACACTCCTTTATTCGATAGTCTTATTATAAAAGCTGGTGTGTATCCCATTCCTTCGATTTGGCGAACAAATACGAAAAGCATGTGACAAATCTGTCACATGCCGGTAATGTGATCGAATTCGTTTTTCTTTGGAAAGGTTAAGGAGAATGTAGTCCCTTTTCCTAAGGTTGATTCTACGTTGATGTGGATCCGTAACGGTTCGGCGGCTTTTTGAGCAAGATAGAGTCCCATGCCAGTTGCACCACGGTCCTGATGGGCAATAGTTGAAGTAAAGCCTTTCTCAAAAATGCGGGGAAGGTCCTTTGGATCAATTCCACGCCCATAATCCTTTATTTCAAGAATCGTGTGACCATCCTTTCCATAGCTTTTTATGAATATATCAGAGGCTTCACTGTATTTTACGGCATTGGTTAACAACTGCCTGAGGATAAAAGCCAACCATTTGGCATCAGTCAAGACTTCAGCACCCTCAAGATTGACTTCAAAGCCAATCCCTTTTTGCATGCACCAAGATTTTAATGCTTTAATTTCTTTAAAAATGACTGCTTTTAAATCAGTCTTTTCGATATACAAATCATTTTCCATAAACGGAATTCGCTTTTGGTGGAGCTGCTGATCAAGAAGAAGATGAATGCGCAGCCATTCGTATGTTAAGCTTGCTTTCAGTTTTTCGTCTTCGATACGGTCAATCATTAATGACATGGCTGTCAAAGGGGTTTTTACTTCATGAATCCACGCTAAAAGGTCGTCCTTTTCCTGCTCTAAAGTCATCAGATTATAGGAAGACTCCCTCTTTAATAATTCGGTTTGGTTGATGACACTCGTTTCAATGATTTTTTCAAACGGACTTTCCGCATCGGCCAGTCTTGTCACATCTAAATCGTTATCCCATTCTTGTAAGCTTTTAAAAAATTTTGTTTCCTTTTGGTAACGATAGAACAAAAAAATGACAAAAATTAGGAGCGATAAAAAAACAATATAAAGTATGGGAAGGATCGGGATCGCCGAATCAAGGTAAGAAATAAAAAGAGTTACGGCTTCAAGGAATAGGACAAGAAGAATCCAGCTTTTTCGTTCGATCAAATATTTTTTAATCATAAGACCGGTCCTTCTTCCACGGCCATATATCCTTGGCCCACTTTTGTTTCAATAAAACGCCCGAGGCCGAGTTCATCTAATTTTTTTCGAAGCCGGTTTACATTAACGGTTAACGTATTATCGCTAACAAAACGTTCGTCCTCCCACAATGCTTTGATTAAAGCTTCTCGGCTTAATATTTTGTTTTTCTGATTAATAAGTTCTCGCAAAATTAACATTTCATTTCTTGTCAGCTCAATGGTGCCTAATTCATTGGTGACAGTATTCTTTTGAAAATCAATGGTGGCATTGCACCATGTTTTTAACTCAATAGAATCGGTACTATAATCGTAAACACGACGAAGGATAGCCTGGATTTTTGCGATTAGGACATCAAAATGAAATGGTTTTTGAATAAAATCATCAGCACCGAGCTGCATAGACATTACCATATCTGAAGGGTGATCACGTGAAGATAAAAATAGGATCGGAACATTCGAATGGGATCGGATCATTCGGCACCAATGAAACCCATCAAATTTAGGTAATTGAATATCGATAATGACTAAATCAGGTTTAATGGCGGTAAATTCCTGAAACACTTTGGAAAAGTCAGTGATTCCATACACTTCATAAGACCAACTTGTTAGCCGTTCTTTCATTTCTTGAAATAAGGTAACATCATCTTCAATCAATAGCAGTTTAAACAATGTGTTCACCAACTTTTTGATTTTCCTCTCTTCATTGTATAGTAAATATTTCCTTCATGCCAAAGGTTTGTAGGCTTCCAAAAGAAGAAGTTGAATCCAATAAAATCCAAATTCAACCAGTTATTGGTATTGTAAATGGATGTGATCTTGGAAACGATGAGTAATGATAGGTAGGAAGAGGAGAGTTTGTAGAACTGTCCTATAATATTGAAAAGTCCTATTAATTCGTCATTTTACATTTCATCAATTTTTTGATACTCTTTGTATGGTTGTCAGACGACTAACATCAAGAAAACGATTTCATATTTGAAAGCGTCTACAAACAATAGGAGGTACTGTATGCATTATTTGATTTCAATAATAGGTCTGATATTTGTGATCGCGTTAGCATGGGTAGTGAGTTCAGACCGGAAAAAAATTAGATACAAGCCAATTGTGATGATGATTGTTATTCAATTGATCCTTTCTGCTGCTTTGCTGAATACGAAAGTTGGGTTAATCCTAATTAACGGGATTTCTACTGTATTTATAAAACTTCTCGATTATGCGAATGAAGGTGTTGGATTTGTTTTTGGTGGGATAGCTAATGAAGGGGAAATGCCTTTCTTTCTAAATGTATTACTACCAATTGTATTTATATCGGTATTAATAGGAATTCTTCAATATTTTAAGATTTTACCTTTGATCATGAAGGGAATCGGTTTGATTCTTAGTAAGGTAAACGGTATGGGTAAGCTGGAGTCGTATAATGCAGTTGCATCCTTGATGGTTGGCCAATCCGAGGTTTTTATCACGGTGAAAAAACAACTTAGTCAGCTACCGGCTCATCGTTTGTACACATTATGTGCCTCAGCCATGTCTACTGTTTCCATGTCCATTGTGGGAGCATATATGACAATGATCGAACCAAAATATGTGGTGACAGCTCTTGTTTTGAACTTATTTGGTGGTTTTATCATTGCTTCCATTATTAACCCTTATCAAGTAGAGAAAGATGAAGATATTTTAGATATCCGTGAGGAAGAAAAACAGTCGTTTTTCGAAATGATAGGGGAGTATATTCTTGACGGATTTAAGGTAGCAGTCATTGTCGGTGCGATGCTCATAGGATTTGTTGCCTTAATAGCTGGAATTAATCATACGTTTGATTTATTGTTTGGTCTTTCATTCCAGCAATTGCTAGGTTATATCTTTGCTCCATTTGCGTTTTTAATGGGGATTCCTTTTTCCGAAGCGGTTCGTGCTGGCGGGATTATGGCTACGAAGCTGGTGACAAATGAATTTGTCGCGATGATGGATTTATCAAAAGTGGCAGATAGTTTTTCTCCACGAACACTCGGAATTATATCTGTATTTTTAGTTTCTTTTGCAAACTTTTCATCTATCGGTATTATTTCTGGTGCGGTAAAAGGCTTGAACGAAAAACAAGGAAATGTGGTTGCCCGTTTTGGATTAAAACTCCTATACGGTGCTACACTTGTCAGCCTGCTTTCAGGCGTTATTGTAAGTTTTGTTTTATAAATCCTAGTGCTTGTTGCACTAGGTTTTCTTTTTAATAAGAAAGTAAATGTGTAGTCCAAACGTCTTTTGCTTTCACCTTATTCATCATGAATCGCAACTGGTTCTTTTCTCTGTTTTGTACGTATTGATCGGACAATCCCTACTTGACTTATAGGAATTTGTGTATTAAACTTTTGAAAGATTAATAGGGGGGTATACAATGAATAACATATTAATTGCCGTAAATGTGGCCGTGCTTTTGTTGCTTATGTCTGGTTTGTTCATCATGCAAAAGAAGCATGTTTCTTTCTCCAAACGTGTTTTTACCGGATTGGGATTAGGAATTGTTTTTGGTTTTATGATTCATCTCATTTACGGAGCTCAGCATGAAGTAACAATTGGAACGATCGATTGGTTTAATATAGTCGGCACTGGTTATGTGAAATTGTTACAAATGGTGGTTATGCCGCTCGTATTCATATCCATTGTCGGTGCTTTTACAAGGCTTAAATTGACGAAAAATATTGGTAAAATCAGTATTTTAGTCATTGGGATTTTATTAGGAACCACAGCTATTTCTGCTGCCATTGGGATTGGTTCTGCTTTAGGATTTGGTCTTGATGGCATTCAATTAACAGAAGGGGAAGCGGAAAAGGCGAGAAACGAGGCTTTAGTGGAGCGTGTGACTACGGTTGAAAACATGACGCTGCCACAACAAATTATTGAATTTATTCCAGGAAATCCATTCCTTGATTTAACAGGGGCACGTTCGACTTCCACGATTGCGGTGGTTATTTTTGCAGCATTTATCGGGGTTGCTTACCTTGGCATCAAACGTAAGGATCCTGAAAATGCTGAGTTATTTGCAAAAATCATTGATTCTTTATACGCGATTATCATGCGTGTGGTTACGCTTATTTTAAGATTAACCCCATATGGAATTTTGGCAATTATTACGAAAGTGGCAGCAACAAGTGATTATGATGCCATTGTCAAATTAGGTACATTTGTTGTCGCTTCCTATGTGGCGTTAATTCTCGTGTTTATTGTTCATTTATTGCTATTATCATTTGCTAAGTTAAGTCCTGTTAAATATGTGAAAAAAGGATTGCCAACGTTAACGTTTGCTTTTAGTTCACGTTCTAGTGCGGGAACATTACCGATGACTATTAAGACACAGACAAAGGACTTCGGTGTTTCAGAAGGAATTGCCAACTTTGCAGGGTCTTTTGGACTTACCATCGGACAAAATGGATGTGCAGGTGTTTATCCTGCCATGCTTGCGGTCATGGTTGCGCCAGCAGCAGGAATTGATCCGTTTAGCCCAACGTTTATTTTAACGTTAATTCTGGTGGTTACCATTAGTTCATTTGGTGTTGCTGGTGTCGGCGGTGGGGCAACATTTGCAGCGTTAATCGTTCTATCGGTGATGAATTTACCGGTGGCGATTGTTGGTTTGTTGATTTCCGTTGAACCTTTAATTGACATGGGCCGTACAGCTCTAAACGTCAGCGGTGCGATGACGGCCGGTGTGTTAACAAGTAAGGCAACGGGTGAATTTGAAAAAGAAGTTTACCAGCGACCAAATGTGGTTGAAGCATAAATAGAGTCGTGAGAAGGAGGCTGTCGATTTCGTTCGGCAGCCTTTTTTTCATCACTCCACATGGGAGTAAAGTTCTCTCCTATTTTTCTTAAAAATTATAACTAAAGCCATCATAAATACAATACATGGTAAAATAAACGAGTGAGGTGAAGTGTGATGGAGTGGAAAATAAATCATTCAACAAAAAAGCAGGTAGATCGTTTTGAGATCGCAACGGATGAAGTAACATTGCCTAACGGAGAAATCACGACGTTTTCTTATATTGATTTTGCTAAAGGAGTTTGCATTCTTCCCATTACGAATGACCATAAAATCTTATGTTTAAAGCAATACCGCCATTCATTAAAAAGCTGGGAATGGGAGCTTCCTGCTGGTATGATTGACAGTGGATCAGATTTGTCACCGTTGACAGCGGCCAAACGTGAATTAGAAGAAGAAACCGGTTATCAAGCAGAACACTGGATGGAACTTGGCAGCTTTTATCCGTCCCCTGGTTCGACTAGTGAGGAAATTTTCTTGTTTGCAGCCGCAGGATTAACAAAAACAAAACAACAATTGGAAAATAGTGAGCAAATTGAAGTACATAAAATCAGTATGAAAACACTTAAAGAAATGGTCTTGACTGGAGATTTTCGTCATGGGGCAGGACTGGCAGCGATACTAAGATATAAGTTTGCCACAGATTAATGATGGAATACGATAGCCTTAAAATAGATAAAGGAAACGAGCGCCATTAAAATAAGCGTAAAAAAAAGTCCATGAATTTATTAGATATATTAATAATGGAGTAAGGATGGTTATGAAAGATAATCCTTACTCCCTTTTTATATTAAAATATTTAGTAAATAGGAAATGATGAGGGAGTAGTGAATAATATGGAAAGCAATTCTTCCAAAGATGTACAAGCAGTCTATGAACAATTATTAGAGGCTTGGAATAACCAAGATGCTCGAGGAATGTCAGACCTATTTACTGAAGATGGTGAAAGCATTGGTTTTGATGGTAGCCAATCAATCGGCAGGGAGGAAATATTTTCGCATCTTAACCCTATCTTTGAGCACCATCAAACTGCTCAATTTGTTAGTAAAGTAAAAAGTGTAAAGTTTTTAAATTCGGACATAGCGATATTACGAGCCATTGCTGGCATGGTACCGCCTCAATCAAACGACATTAACCCGAAGGTAAATACGCATCATACTCTTATCTTGGTAAAAAAAGAAGGAACTTGGCGTATTCATTTATTTCAAAATACTCCTGCCCAGTTTCACGGTAGACCTGAATTAGTGGAACAAATGACAGAAGAGCTTAGAGCCGTATTAAGGAGTAGTAAATAACTGTGAAAATATGTATGAATGATAAAAATAAAATACAAGAAAATTCATCCGAAAAAAGTAAAAATACTACTTACTGATTTCCTGGGCGTTGGATTGGAGGATTCTCCTTAATCATTGGACCGCTTTTATTATTGGCAGCAGCCCTCCTTAGGATACAATTTCATTATTTTTTTGATGCGCAGCTAGAAGCCTATGCTGAGCATCCCGTGCTGATCACTTCGGCCTATAGTTGTTTTGTGCTGGGGTGCCTTTTCCTTTGGCCGGGGATTATTACGTTAGTGAGATTCATTGGTGTGAAACATCCCAATTTGGCAGCATGGGGTGGAATGTTTACAATCCTATGTCTTATTGGCCGTGTTTTTCATGGTGGAATCGATCATATGGCTTTCCAACTTGTAAATATACAAAGCCTGGAACTCGCAACAAAGGCTGTAAGCGACTCATACCAAGCTTTCCATATCGTTCGTTATTTTAATGGTTGGATGATGGGTGGCTGGATTCTATTGGCAATTGGTGCCTATCGTTCAGGTACATTGGGAATCATTCGCTCAATTGCCTTAAGTTCCATGTTTTTCCTTCCATTAGGCACCCTTAAAGGAACAAGATTCGAGTCCACATTCATATTACTTGGCCTTTGCATAGCGTTAGTCCCGTTGGGTGTCAAAGTATTGCTTGATGGCCCGCCCCCTTCACGAAAGGCAATCATCTGGACTATTGCATTTATAGTGGGAGAGATTGCATTTATTGTACTTTCCATTTTCTTCCCTGAAATGATGCAGCACTAGTTTTTGTAGATATAATCCAGGACATCGATCCAACAATCGGAAGCGTTAGTTGAAGAAGGAATATGTTTATAAAAAAGCCTGTATTAATGATTACTTTGTCATCAACAATACAGGCTTTTCATCATTGTGGCTCATTTTTTATAGGTCGGCTTCGAAGACGATTCCGGCATCTTTTCTCGCCTCGACCAGCATGCGGATCACTGAATGGCTGTAGTCGAGCAGCTCATAGCAGCGGTTGAAGTCCCTATTTTTGAACATCTCATTAAATGCTAGTAGTTCATAATAAAGTCTATTGGTCGTTGTCTGGTTATTAAGGGTAACTTCTGTATCTTCCGTATGTAAAATGATGGATTCGCACGGGTTTGCACCATTTTTTACATGAATATAGCCTTTTTCTCCTTGAATGATCGCAAAATTGAAGCTTTGTGTATCTTTCGCTCCTACACATTCGGCAATAAAGTCCGGATATTTTAGAACTAAAACCCCGGAGGTATCAATTCCATTTGGATGTTTATTAGCGGTGTAACGAATGGAATCCGGAGTTCCAAACAAATTCATCACAAAATGTAGATTGTAGATGTTGATATCCACAAGGGCACCGCCGGAAAATTTAGGATTGAATACATTTGGCGTTTCACCGGCAAGAAGCGCATTGTATCTGCTCGAATATTGGCTATAGTTGCACTGGATCAATTTTATTGGTCCAAGCTTGTGTATATTCTCTCGAATTAATTGATAGTTTGGCATGTGAATCGTTGTAATGGCTTCAAACAGCATTAATTGTTTTTCCTTTGCCAGCGCCATCAACTTCTCCATTTCCTCGACAGTAGAAGTGAATGGCTTTTCGCAAATGACATGTTTGTCATGCTCTAAGGCAAGGCGAGTGTGTTCATAGTGTAGGCTGTTGGGAGATGCCACATAAATGAACTCGATCGCGGGATCTTTAAGCATCTCCTTTAAATCGGTATAAATGGTGTTGATGTGATATTTTTCCGCGAGTGGCTTGGCGGTTTCCCTTTTTCGAGAATACATCGCCACACACTGGACGTCGTCAATTTTTTCTACTGCAGAAAGAAAAGAGTCAACAATGAATCCTGTTCCGATGGTTGCAATTTTCATTTCAAAGCACTCCTATCATTAAACTCCTTTTATCATAATGGATTTTTCGGTGTATGCCAATAAAGACAAATAAAAAGCAGAATGTCAACACATTCTGCTTTTGTATAAAACATTCTGTTAACCAATGGCGTGAAGTAGAAAGTTGGTTAAGAACAGAATGGAAACGATATAGATGGATAAAGAAAGCTGTTTTTGCTTGTTAGTAAAAAGTTTTACCAGCGGGTAAGCAATGAATCCGAATGCGATTCCATCGACAATGCTGTAGGTTAACGGAATCATAATGATCACAAGAAAGGCCGGAAAGGCTTCCGTGAAATCGGTAAAATCAATATGGACGATATTCGTTAACATTAATCCCCCAATAATAATGAGGATGGGAGCGATGGCCGTATTCGGTACCATTTTAATAAATGGCATAAAGAATAGAGAGGATAAGATGAGAAACCCTGTTACACAAGAGGTTACTCCTGTTCTTCCGCCTGCTGTAATGCCTGCCGCTGTTTCAACCGTTGATACCGAAGGGCTTGTGCCTAGCAATCCACAAACGATCGTGGAAAGGGAAACGGCTTTAAGTGACTTGCCGTTCTTTTCAGGTGCTTGAAGCATACCATTCACTTGGGAATGCAGCAGCCCAATATTTTCAAACACAAGTACTAACACCAGTGAAAAAGTGGCACTCCAAAATGGAATGGTGGCCATTTTTCCAAAGTCGGCACTAAATAAGACATTCTTATAGTCCGAAAAGGAAAGAAATGCTGTACCTTCTTTTGGGAAATGAACCAGCCCGAAAAAGTAAGAGATAATGGTACCTACAATAATGCTGATTAAGAAATTCCCTGGTACTTTCTTTAAAAATAAAAATAACGTCAAAATCAGGTTAATGATCGAAGCCAGTACCACTGGGGACGACAGATTGCCCAGAGCTACAAAGTTCGTTGGGTTTCCAACGATAATTCCGCTTTTTTGCAAGCCGATAAAGGCAATGAATAAGCCAATCCCGACAGTAATCGATTCCTTTAATGATGTGGGAATGGCCTTGAATAAAACGGTGGCCAATTTTGAAAAAGCCACGATCACAAAAAGGCTTCCTGATATGATAACTGCAGCTAATGCTTCCATGTAATTAAGTCCGAGCGATCCGACAATGGTATAGGTAAATAAGGCATTGATACCCATACCCGGAACGAGGATTAATGGAGCATTGGCTATAAAGGCGACTAGCAAGCAGCCTATGAGCGAAGAAAGAACGGTGGCAATGATTCCGGCTTCCAGCGGAATTCCCGCATCCTGAAGGATATTCCCATTGACCGCAATAATGTAGACAATGGAGAAAAATGCCGTAATCCCTGCGATAACCTCCCTCTTCAAATTGGTTTCATGTTGCTTAAGCTTGAAAACTCCCTTCATTTTTTTATCACACTTTCTCGTGTGTCCCTCTCCCACCCGCATCAAGTTTATCGTATTTCGATACAACTCATGCCGAGAATATTATAACATATCATCTAGACAAGACAGAAGACCTAGCACCTAGTGTATGAACGTATTCAGGATTGGTGGAATTTACTTTTTTGGTAAATGGTAGGTTATTGGGTTTAGATTTTCCTGTATGGGAAGGACGAGTTTGGATATGAAAAAAAGCATTCTTGTGAAAGAATGCTATGATGATAATATTTGTTTTTCTTTCTCAAGTTCCCAAGCTGAAACAATATAAGCAAAACCATTCATTAAAAAGTAAATGACGTTAGATTTGACCCGTTCGGTTTCTTCTAAATACGTGTTTATGATGATAAATACCGAGTATAACACAACAAAGAATAAAGCAATTTTATTAAAAATTGTCATGGACACTCCTCCTTTATTTCAATGAAATGACGTATCCGCATGTAGGGTTGAAAACAATGGGATTTATTTAATCTTATTTGCTTATGACAAGTCTTATGCAGAGAATCACTTAAGGCAAAAACCGTTTCGTGTCATCATCAAGGTAAGCTGTTAATACATTTTATTAAAGAGGAGAATGAGGAGGTCCTTATTCTTTGATTATTTTTTTGAAATTCCAAAAGGTAGCTTTTCTTGGAACGAATAGGAGTTGATGGATTTAATGGCGGGTTTTAGGAATGTTGAGTGATCTACCATTTGTGGTGTGATTTTTTTGTTTTTAGGATGGGGAGGAAGAGAATGAGGCTTGCTTCAACTCGTAGAGTAGGGAAAAAAGATAGAGGAGGTGGCTGACAAAATGTGAATCGCTTTTGATAGAATCGAGCATAGTCGTCCAATCAATATAGTAGATACATATGATCGGATGAAGCTCATTTGAAAATTCAAGAAAATTAGGACCTAAATCCCCGCAATGATAACAAATTAACTAAATAGGGGTTAGGCCCTTGGATCATGTTATTAATAATCTGTGACAATGAGATCTCGATCTAAATAGGATTCAATTAATTCGCTAATTTGGTAAGCTACCTGAGGGGCATCAAAATTTTCAAATACATGTTCACAGTTATTTTTATAGCTCATAATCTCATCATAATGGGACAAATGCCGTTGGATGTCTTCTTCGCTATCTTGACGCATCCTTTGTCTTTCGACGACTGTATCGCGGTCGGCATAAACGAAAATGCGGACAACGTGGTCACCGTACATGGCTTTTAATTTTTCTGCCCCTTCTGGGTTTAAAGTTAAATAAATAAGATCATGGTTTTTAAAGGATTCGACGACATCCTGTTCACGGATTCCATAATAAATTCCGTCTATTTCAACGCTTTCAAGAAATTCTTGTTGGGCTTCCATTTGTTTGAAGGTTTCTTCGCTTACAAAGTGGTAGTCTTCGCCATTTTTTTCATAGTGTCGGGGAGAGCGAGTGGTGTATGAGATGATGGTTTCCATGTCAAAAGCAGTAGCGACCATTTTGGCGATGGTTTTTCTTCCTGACCCATCCGGTCCGGTGTAAACAAATATTTTCTCTTTTCCTTTGATTTGGTACATTAAGTAACCTCCTTTTATTATGATGATGGAAAAAATAACCTCATTTTCAATAAATAGCTATTAAAAAATGAGTTTACTATTATTATACCAAAACTATTTGATTAATAGAAATATTTCAATTATTTTAGTAGATTTAGGGATTAATTATGGCTTTTCGGGTAATCATAGGAGAAAGTAAAAAGGTTGTTTAAATGAAATAATGAAAAAGCAGAGCGGAAATGGACAAATGATGAAACAGGGTGAATGGAAGGTGGACAGTCGTTGGAACAGAGCTTGTTAAAGATCCATCAATTATATTTGAGAGGTGCCAAGGAATGGCACGATACAAGCAGCCAAAAAAACAAGATGAAACGAACTGAAATGTTGTTCGTATAACATAGTACAAAGTATAAAGGAGTTAGGTGACATGTTCTTAGAAGAACTTCTACCGGAGGAGAGAGTGGCTTTTATTGAATTGGCTGCTTTGATTGCTGGCGTCGACGGAAATTTATCCGTATATGAACATTCCATTCTTGAAAAGTACAAAAAGGAAATGGATTTGAAGAATTATCAAATAAAAGGATGGGCAATGGAGGAAATACTAAATACGTTCAAAACAAAACGAGCCAAAACCATTGTTCTAACAGAACTCTTTCAACTTATTTTTTCAGATGGTATTTTACATGAGCAGGAAAATGTGTGTATCCGCCAGATTAAGAAGCACTTTGGTTTTGACGAAAAGGAATTTCAAAGCTTTAAGGATTGGGTTGATAAAATTAAAGAATTGTCAAATGAATTGGGAAAATAAACGTTGACCTGCCTTTTCTTGTTAAACAAGCTTTGACTCTCACCAAACATTACTACACAAATTCACCAATCGTACCTCGAATCAGCAGCCAAAGATTCCACCGATATGATAAAAATCCTATAATATGACATTGTTCATGACGAAGTTGGAAAAGGAACCTACATCAAACAAAAAATAAGAGACACCTGATCCATTTATCGGGTGTCTCTTTTTAGCATTTTTGTTTTAAAATCAATTTCACGACTAAACCCATTCCTTTACGTTAAAATGATTCCTTACTCATCCTCCGCATAGGCTTCTGTTGTTGAGTCACGGCAATCCCAGCATTCTGCACGATTTCTCTCCATGATAGATAGCTCCATTCCGCAAGAAATACAGATGTCTATAGCAATCGCCCCCTTTCTAACATTAAATATATTCATATATATGTTATAAATATGCGATTTTTGAATCTTTATTGCTTGACTACAAAAATTTATTCGAGCAAGGGGTATGAAAATTCATCAGAATGGCAGGTGGGAGTGGCGGGAGAAGACGGAGGATCGAAGCTGGAAGGGCTAAATAAGGTTTCACTTGAGTTCATAATGGGTGCTTTTTTCCCTCCAAGCAAAATACGATAGTAAGAGGAGGATGATGTGAGGAGTGGATGATCGTGCCAATCAAGTGGAATGAAAAGGACAAGGTTTTTCATTTATATAATCATCGAGTAAGTTATTTCATTCAATTAGTCCATGGGAAGTATCCAGCTCATTTATATTGGGGAAGGAGGGTATCTTCCTTGCAGCCTGCTTCCATCTTATCCTACAAAAAGAGGGCTTTCTCTCCAATGACAGAACCGTCCGATCCCTCCTTTTCTTTGGATACACTTCCCCAAGAATACCCTGCATTTGGAAATGGAGATTTCAGAACCCCGGCCTATCAACTTCGTACAAAGGATGGTTCAACGATTACCGAATTTATTTATGATTCACATAAGATTTTTCAAGGAAAACCACCTCTAAAAGGATTGCCGGCAGCTTATGTCGAAGATTCGACAGAGGCAGATACGCTTGTTCTTACCTTAGTAGATTCGAAGCTGGGGATCGGACTTCATCTTCAATACACGATTTACCGTGACATAGATGTGATCACAAGATCCGTTCTATTTGAGCATCTTGGAAGTGATGAAGTGGAAATTCATCATTGTATGAGCATGTCTGTTGATTTTCACCATGCGAATTGGGATTGGCTGCACTTACACGGTACATGGGCAAGGGAACGGCATATCGAACGACAACCCGTCCATCGAGGAATACAGTCAATTTCCTCATCAAGGGGGGCTAGTAGCCACCAACATAACCCGTTTCTTGCTTTACTTTCCAAACATGCGACTGAAGAGTATGGAGATGTGTATGGGGTAAGTCTCGTTTATAGTGGAAATTTCCAAGCCTCCATTGAATCCTCTCCTTTTGATACAACGAGGCTGTCCATCGGTATCAACCCATTTGATTTTATTTGGCTTTTAAAACCGGGAGAAACGTTTCAAACTCCGGAGGCATTAATGGTGTATTCATCAGAAGGGCTTGGCGGCATGTCGCGAACTTTTCATACCCTGCTACGGACTCGGGTATGTCGCGGCATTCACCGAGACAAACCCCGCCCTGTTTTACTCAATAATTGGGAAGCTACTCGTTTTCATTTTTCTGAGGAAAAATTAAAAGAGATGGCGGACGCAGCAAGTCAACTCGGAATTGAGCTGTTTGTCTTAGATGATGGATGGTTTGGGAAACGTGATAATGACAAAAGCTCACTAGGGGATTGGCAAGTAGATCAGAAAAAACTTCCCCATGGATTAAAAGGAATTGCTGAGTATATGCAAAAAAAGGGGATGCAATTTGGATTATGGGTTGAGCCGGAAATGATATCTCCTGACAGTCATTTGTACCGCAAGCATCCGGATTGGTGTTTGCATGTTCCAGGGAGAAAGAGGACATTGTCACGAAACCAACTCGTGTTGGACTTAACCCGCAAGGAGGTATGCGACTGGCTAGTCGAGACGCTTACCAGTCTCTTTGAAAGTGCACCGATCTCATATGTGAAATGGGATATGAACCGAAATATGACGGAAGTACGTTCTGCTGTACTGCCTCCTGAACGACAAAAGGAAACGGCCCATCGTTATATGTTGAACTTGTATCAGATTTTGGAAATATTAACAAATCGATTTCCACATATTTTGTTTGAAAGTTGCTCGGGTGGGGGAGGCCGGTTCGATCCGGGGATGCTATATTACATGCCCCAAACATGGACGAGTGATAATACAGATGCGGTAGAAAGGCTGAAAATTCAATATGGAACAAGCATGGTCTATCCCGCTGTGACGATGGGCGCTCATGTGTCGGATGTACCTAATCATCAGGTAGGCAGAATGACACCAATGAAAATGAGGTGTCATGTTGCTATGGCTGCCAATTTGGGGTTTGAATTGAATGTGGAAAAACTCACGAAAGAAGATAAGAGGACAGTGATGGAGGAGCTTCGGTTTTACCACCAAATTAAGGATCTTGTCTGGTATGGCGATATGTACAGACTCCTTAGTCCATTTGAAGGAACAGACACAGCCTGGATGTATGTAGCATCCAATCAGGAACGTGCAGTAGTTTTCTATTACAAAACTCTTGCCACCCCCAATCCACCGTTTTTTCGCCTACCATTGCGCGGGTTAAATCCAGCATGGTTATACAGTATTAATTATGGAGAGAAAAAGTTTTATGGTGATGAATTGATGAAAATGGGATTAACTATGCCGTTGATCAAATCCGATTTTTCCTCAGAGACGTTTTATTTACAAGCTGTTCATTAATATTTGAAAAGTTTGTAGATGAAAGAAAATCAGAAAAAGATTGGTTGAAGGAAAGAAAAGGTCCGTGAATAGACATTCACGGACCTTTTTAAGGAATGACACGGAATATTTATGTTTCACTATGAAGTAAAGGAAATTCAATGGTTACTTTCGTCCCTTGGCCAAGTTCACTTTCGTATTCAATCGAACCATTCATATCCCGAATGATTTTGTTAGTGACCATGCTGCCAAGTCCTGTCCCCTTTGATTTTGTCGTATAAAAAGGCAAACCGATTTGCTTTAACTGTTCCTGTGACATTCCTCTGCCATTGTCACTAATCCGCAATTGAACCTTATTTTTAAAGTAATCTGGCTTTACATTTATTTTTATGATTCCTTGTCCCTCAATGGCTTCAATGCCATTTTTGATAATATTCATAATCGCTTGTTTTAATGAATGTACATCCCCACGAATAAAAATAGGATCGTTTTTTTCCCATTCGATCGATACATTGGTATATGAGGCATATGGACGCATTAATTGGACACAGCCGTTAATCACTTCATGCAGCGGTATATCGGTTAAGTGAAATTGTTCAGGCTTAGTCATCTTTAAATAATTTGTAATGATGCTATTTGTCCGATCGAGTTCTTCTAAGATGATGGGAGAGAATTGTTTAAACTGTTCATCCTTGGTCTCTTTGCTTAGAAACTGAATAAATCCCCTTACCGTGGTAAGCGGGTTTCGTATTTCATGAGCAATAGAAGCAGTCAACTGACCGATCATCGTCAGCTTATCAAGATAGACCATTTCCTCAAATTGCTTATTGATTTTTATCAATTTTTCAATCACAAATATAAGAGCCATACAAATGAAATAAGAAATGGTAAAGTAAATGATATAAAAGCTAAAATGTAAAAAATGTATTGAAAATGAAAGGAGTGTGATGTAAATACTTATATAACAAAGGATGGCAATGGTTCCTAATAAATATTTATTAGATGAACGTAAGAATATTTTTCGAAATAAAAGGGCAATGAATAATGCAAATAAATTGATAGTAAGTCCAATTTCAACAAATGGACCACTGATCAAAAAACGAATAAAACAAGTACATATTAAAACGATCGTTCCAGGGAGCCAACCAGTATATAAAGTAATGATAAAAATAGCAATCATTCGTAAATCAAAACGAGTATCTCCCAATGTTTCTATCGGATAAAACATGCAAAGCAGGCCGCCAAAGGCACCAATCAGTCCGTAAATGATCCTTTGTTTAAGTGAAAGGTGCTGTTTCGTCTGAAATGGGAAAAATAAATTCGCGTTAAAGGTAAAGGAAAATAGAATCGTAATATTCACTAATAGTGGTTTAATCAGAGTTATCAAGAAAGGAATCCTCACTTTTAGCTAACAGGTTAATGAGAGTTAATAAAGACTCGTCCATTCTCCTGTAGATAATTTGAATACCATCTTATTATTTCATTCTCTATCATATCACTTTCTTATGCAGAGAGGAAAACTATATTTGTACGGTAATAAAAAAATGACCACGAGAGAGTGCTCGTGGTCCTCGTTTGTTTATCCACTTTTTCTTGTTGTTGTTGTTGTGTCCAGACTTTTTACAGGTGTTAGGACGGTTACTCCAACAATAACAAGAATCCCTGTAATTAATCCGTAAATGATTGGTAGTGTTGATGTTATTCCATAAATCATAAAGGTGGTAAAGATAACAAGTGAACTTGCAATAATAGAATAGAAAGCAGCTTGGCTTGTTACCCGCTTCCAATATAGACCGATAATGAGGGGGGCGAAAATGGCACCTGATAGAATAGCATAGGCCATATCTAAGGCTACAAGAATATTTTGAATCCAGATCGAGAATATGATAGACAACACACCTAAACCAAGTGTGACGATTCGGGATGTTTTAATGATCTCTTGATCGTTCCTAACTTTTTTTCCATATACTTTAATGATATCGTTAGTGATCAAGGTTGCGGAAGCAAAGATGGCACCTGATGCATTTGACATCAGTGCGGAACAAACACTAGCAAGAACGAGCCCTAACAAGCCTGGTGGGAGAATTTCTAATGCGAGACTTGTAAAGGCAGATTGAGAGTCACCTAAATTCGGAAGAAGGACGAGTGCACACATACCGACAATACTAAGTGCCAAACCATATAAAATACTATAAATACCAGCCGAAACGGCACTGCCTTTCATGACCTTTTGGCTTCTTGCTGTAAATACTCGCTGCCAAATGTCTTGAGAGACAATTAATCCGAAAAAGTATAATAAAAAGTATTGAAAAATGCGATCCCAGCCAATGTTTGTGATACTATGATGACTTACTGGCACACTTTGGAATAGGGCAGTTAGACCACCTACACTATCTATACTGTAAGGAAACATGATAAAGAAGATGCCAATGGTCATGACGGCAAATTGGATAATATCTGTTAACGTAATGCTCCACATTCCACCTAGAATGGTATAAAAGAGGACAATCCCGCCGCCAATAACCATTGAAGGAATGACAGGCCATCCTAACAAAACATGAATGACATTTCCCATTCCGATTACTTGGGTGACAACAATCATGAGGGTATAAATAGCTGTAACAACCGCACTAATAAGCTGTGTCCCTTCTCCAAATCGTTTACCTAGTAACTGGCTTATTGTAAAAACTTCATAACCGCCAATTTTATTGACAACGAAAATTCCTAAAGCCGCTATACCAAACCCCATCATTGAAACAAACCAAAAACCAGAAATACCGAATTCATAGCCTAATGTGGTGGACCCCATTGTAGCGGCCCCACCAATAATCACAGCAGCTAAACAGCCTACATGGCTAAAGTAACCTAAGCGGCTTCCTGCAAGTAGAAAATCTTTTTCTGATTTTGCTTTTTTAATTCCAATGATTCCAACAATCATTAGAACACCAAAATAGAGAAGTAGAACAATCGTATCAAGAAGATTCATTTACACACCCCCATAACATACTTCTAATTCATATTCGGTAACCGCTTCGTCCAGCAAAGAAATGCCTAAGTCTAAATGTTTTTTATCGATCGTTAACGGAGGGATCATCCGAATGACTTCTCCCTGATTCCCGCTTAAATAGAAAATAACCCCTTTTTGTAGACATTTGTTAAGAATGTTCATTAATCCTTTACCGTTCGGTTCTCCTGTTTCCGGATGGACAATTTTTATTCCTAACATCAAACCGATGCCTCGAACATCTCCGATGGCAGGGTGTTTTTCTTTTAAATCCATTAGTTTTTTTAATGCATAGTCCCCTAAAATTCTAGCATTTTCTACTAACCCTTCTTCTTTTAAAACATCAATGGTTGCACACCCAGCTGCACAGGCGACAGGATTTCCGCCAAAGGTCGTACTATGGCTACCAATATCCCATTGTTCCATTAATGTTCGTGAAGCAACTGTGGCGCTTAGTGGTAACCCACTAGCAATACCCTTTGCAATGGCCATAATATCGGGTGTCACTTGGAATCGGTTCGCTGCAAACCAATCTCCTGTACGGCCAAACCCTGTTTGAACTTCATCAAAGATTAGTAAAATTCCATGTTGGTCACAAATTTCCCGGATTTTTTGCAGCCATGCTTTTGGTGGGACGACATAGCCCCCTTCACCAAGCACGGGTTCTAATAGGACAGCTGCTACTTCATCTGGTGAAACGAGATGGTTAAATAACCTTCTAAAATCTTTCTCAACTTGTTGGGACCAATACTCGTCATGGTCAAACCCATCTGGCGTTTCCGAAATTTGCGCATAGGGAAGTTGGTAAGTCAAATTGGCTCCAACGGGTAAATTCCTTCGATACTTGCTTTTTGATGTCGTCAAACTGAGTGCTCCCATTGTTCTCCCATGGAAGCCACCAATGAAAGAGATGACATAAGGCCTTTTAGTAACATGCCTTGCTAATTTAACTGCTCCTTCAATTGCCTCAGCTCCACTATTCCCAAAGAAGAAACAATCTAGCGGCTCTGGTAAAATCGCTTTCAATTTTTTTGCTAACAAAAGGATCGACTCGTAATTAATGATCCCGATAGGGCCATGAACTAACCGATCTACTTGCTCCTTGATGGCTGCCATGATTTTTGGATGTCGGTGTCCCGTATTTTCTGTAGCGATCCCAGAAGTGAAATCTAAATATTTTTTTCCATCGGCACCAATGTAAAAATATCCTTCCGATTTGACGACTGGAAGGTTAGGGAAATCTTTCGCCATCGTAGGTGCCAATAACCCTTCCTCATTTACGGTTTTCCAATCAATCATCACCATTAACCCCATTTCAAAAGATAAATATTGAGTGAATTTTCCTATAATTTTTACGGTTGGTCAAATAATAACTATAAAAAAATTTAATAGTAAAAATAAGGAAATCTTGTATTCGGTATGAAAAACATTCTTCTATGTATGAGACATAAAGAATCTAAAGGGAAGTTTGATATAATAATAGTAAATGAGGATTGGAATCGGATTCATTTCATATAGAGTAGTAAAGCGGTGATAAAATGGAATTGCGGAATTTACGGACATTTCAAGTGGTGGCAGAAGAACTAAATATGACGAAGGCAGCTAAACGATTAAAATATACACAGCCGACTATTACATTACAAATACAGTCTTTAGAAAAAGAATTAAATCATACTCTCATAACTAGAGTTGGAAAAAAGACCATGTTGACGACGGCTGGAAAAAAGTTAAAAGAACATGTTGATCACTTATTTGTTCTGTTGGAAAAAATGGAAAGAGACATGGAGTCACTACGCGGACCATCGGGGATACTGACAATCGCCGCATCGGAATACTATTGTACTCATCATCTTTCCCCGTTAATTAAAACGTATATGGAAATGTATCCTGGAGTAAAAGTTAGTCTTCTTCCGTTAAATAGTGTCCATGCCATCCAAAGTGTGAAGGATCAAGTGGCAGACATGGCGATTATTGCAAGTGAATGCAATGAGAGTGAACTAAGAAAAACATTTTTAGAGGAAGAACAGACCTTATTAGTGGTTTCTGAAGAACTGGCAAGAGGGAGGACGTATCAGGAAATCGTAAGGGAATATTCCTTTATTTCCTACAATGAGGATTGCAGCTTCAGCCGTATTATTGATTATTATTTTAAAAATAGCCGATTTCAGCCCCGTTCCACGATTATGGTGGGTGGAAGTGATGAGATGATTAAGCGAGCGGTCTTAAATGGAACAGGGTATGCGATATTAGGTGAGAATATTATTAAAAAGGAAATAAAGGAAGGATTGATTACTGTCCTCGAAAAAATAGACAAACCGATTATCACCTCTGCCATCCATTTAAAAATTCGCTCGAATGAACCCAATATTGAAACGTTTCATGAGTTTTTACAAAATGCCTGGCCTGTTCATTGGGAATAGGTAATGATGGTTGGGGACGGAATCATGTGGTGATAAGGAATCCTAGGAAAGAAACGAGACTTCTAAACGACTGAGTTTGTCACAATTCAATCATTCATAAATGTCTTCCTTAAAATTAGAATGAAGGCGAACAAGTGACCATCTTTGTTCGCCTTTTATGAAAACTGAATCCAAATTCCTGTTTTGTCGTCTTGTGTTAGGTTATTGGCCTGTTCATACTCGATTAAATTTTTTGCATACTGATATAACCCGTTTTGGTTAATGTGACTTAACATCGTTCCCCAATTTCTGTCTTTTGGAAATAAACCATCCGTTATTAATAGAATTCCCCTATATTCATCCTTTGGAAGAACTCCTTCATTTAAAAACTGGATGGCTGCTGGATCCCCATTTAATACAGCATAACCGTTCTCTTTGTTAGCTAATGATTTGTTATAAATAAGGGAATGTTTTTTAATCTGATAATATTCTTCAGGAGGCAATTTTCGTCCTAGGCGCCTTTCGTTTTCCCGGTGTTGCCTAGCTCTTTCTGAAATCCCAAAAACCATATCTTTCGATAAAATTTTCCATTCTCCTGTTCTAGTGGTGGCAAAAATCATACAATCTCCAATTTGGGCAAAATGGATCTCATTATCATACACTTTCACCAAGGCTAAACAAGTGCTCCAAAGTTCTTCTTTTTTGGAGGTGTCAATTCGATGGGTTTTCATTTCATTGGCTAGCAGCAAATTAGCCTCAGAAATAGTCGTTTTGATGGAGGTGTTCTCCATCTTGTTTAAAGCGTTTCCAACAATTCTTGAGGCTAAAACCGCTCCATTATGTCCATCTTGATTAACGAAGTTTGAGATGGGGGTTGCACCGTCCAATACAGCAAATAGCCCCATTTCTTTATTTGAGATAAAATAATCTTCACAAATATGTTTATTCGCACTTTTCATTTGAATAATCTCAATTTCCAGTTATATCACCTCCATTTCTATTAATGTATGATGGATCCATTCGTTTGATTAGTGTGAAACATGCGGACGCCAAATGGCTTAAAAGAAGGAGTTAAAAATGACAACAACGAAAACATATATTAAAGAATGGCAGCAAGCTTTACAGCAAGAAATTCATTATTTAAAGAAGTTCGGTGGTAGCCGCTATATTGTGACTAATGGCAGACTGCTATCGAATGAAGGGGATTACAACTATTATTTTGATACTGCTGTTCCATTAAGAATACCAGTCGGCTCCTTGATTAAATTGGAATGGGGCACGATGAAAACGAGTGGAAAAGTGCTTTCCTCAGAAGGTAAGGGAGTGATCCTTTCATTAGAACAGAGCTTCGGTGATCTCATCCCTGATGCTTATTTACTTCATGATCCATGGGAACTGCTTGAACAATTAATTGAACGTTTGGATGAAATCAAAAAAAGTAAACAAAAGCGTCTCCGGATCAAGCGGTTGATGAATCCCCCAACCGAAGCGAGGCATCCGAAAGAGAAGATTAAAAGTAATGTTCATGAATTGGTATTGCGGTCTAAATACAATCCGGTCACGTTCGTCTGGGGGCCGCCGGGAACCGGAAAAACATACACTTTGGCAAGAACAGCAGCCAACAAATATTTTCAACAGAAAAAAGTGTTAATCCTTTCGCACAGCAATCAAGCGGTTGATGTATTAATGGAGGAACTGACCGCTTTTATTAAAAAGAAAAACCGATTCAAGGAAGGCGATGTCCTCCGTTATGGTGCCAACATGGGGCAGATGACAGTCCATCATGAAATTTCGACGGATCGGCTTATTGAAAAAAAGGACCCGAAACTGGCTCAAGACCGAAAGAGACTGCTAGAAGAAAGGCAGCACTTAAAGCAGGATTTAGCGCAATCTTTTAGCAAACGGGATTCAGATCATCTGTTGGAACTAGAAACACAAATTGCTAGGATGTTGGAGAAAGTTCGGAAAAGAGAAATCCAATTAATCAAAGAGGCGTTTATTGTTGGGACAACCCTGGCAAAGGCGGCAAGTGACAGTGCGGTTTATGAACGGGAATATGATGTCGTCATTGTCGATGAAGCAAGTATGGCCTATGTGCCACAAACCGCTTTTGCTGCTTCTTTAGGGAAGAGGGTCATTATTTGCGGGGATTTTAAACAACTGCCACCGATAGCGGCTAGTAGAGATCCACTTGTAACCAAATGGTTGAAAGAGGATGTCTTTCATCAGGCAGGGGTAGTAGAAGGGTTGAATGAAGGGATGCTTCACCCCCATCTTTTTTTATTAAAAGAACAGCGGAGAATGCATCCTGATATTTCCGCTTTCACGAATGAGTATGTCTATCACGCTTTGGTTGGAAATCATGAAAGTGTTTATCATAGCAGAAACCCAATTGTAAGCCGGGCCCCTTTCAAAGATCAGGCGTCCATGCTAGTAGATACGAGTTTCACAGGCAGGCATTGTATGAGTGATCGAGCAACGAATTCAAGGTTCAATCTATGGCAGTTGCTGTTGTCTTTTCAATTAATTCATGAAGCATATATCGGAGGCACGAAATCGATTGGATATGTCACCCCATACCGGGCTCAGGCCAATTTGATGGAGCAGCTTTTGGAGGAGATCTATCAAGAAGAATGCACCCAGGCGGATATCATTGCAGCCACTGTCCATCGTTTCCAAGGAAGTGAACGGGATATGATGATCTTTGATACGGTCGATAGTGCCCCGCAAGATCGGGCCAGCATGCTGTTAACCGGCAAGGACAGTGAACGCCTTATTAATGTTGCGATAACGAGAACAAAAGGAAAGTTTCTTCATGTTAGTAACAACCATTTTATAAAAACCCATGTTTTTCAAGGAAAGACATTGAGGCAACTTGTTGACTATCAAATCCAGCACCAACAAACAGTTACCACGAAAGAGATCGGCACTTGGATCCGTAACCAGCACCCGAAACTAAGATGGATGCACGCTTTGAAGTTAGAAGCTGTGTTTCGGGACATAAAAGCGGCTAAGTTTTCGGTGATCCTCTCCTTGCCGGAAGGAATGGAGTTATCTAAAGCATGGCAGGAGCAGCTACGAAATAGAGGAGACCGAGTGGAATTTAGGCTGATTTCCAATCGAGAACAAGATGAAGGCTATCCTTTTCCATTTGTCATGATTGACGAGAAGGTGTTATGGCTGGGACTTCCGTATGAAGGTGCCAAAGATATTCGCCCCCCTTTTGTAGCGGCAAGACTGTGTTCTGAAAAGATATGTGAGTATTTGTTGAAACAAATGTAAGCGTAGGGTGGATTTTTTTAAAAAAATAGGTGAGGGGATGTGTAATTCATATGCCAATGACACCAAGTTTAAATTGGCTTTCTGATGTTCATGTGTTTGCCGTTAATCGTGTTCCAGCCCACTCGGATCATGTCTATTATGAGACGATGGAAGAGGCACGTAAGGCTGCTCCTATGAAGTGGCGTTATGATTTAAACGGAAATTGGAAATTTTCCTACAACATCAATCCAGAATTAAGACCGGTTAATTTTTTTAAAAAAGAAGTTTCTTGTGCCAACTGGGAAGATATAACCGTTCCAGGACATATTCAGCTTCAAGGCTATGGACAGCCACAATATGTCAATACGATGTATCCATGGGATGGCCATCATGAGATTCGACCGCCAGAAATTCCAACCGATTATAATCCAGTGGGAAGTTATGTGAAATATTTTACCCTGCCAGTCAATATGGAAAAACAGCCGGTATATATTTCGTTTCAAGGCGTGGAAACCGCCTTTTATGTATGGCTGAATGGCGAGTTTGTTGGCTACAGTGAAGATTCGTTTACACCGGCAGAGTTTGAGCTTACTCCGTATTTGACAGATGGAGAAAACAAACTAGCTGTAGAGGTGTATCAACGAAGTACCGGAAGCTGGCTAGAAGATCAGGATTTTTGGAGATTTTCTGGAATTTTTCGTGATGTGTATCTTTATACTGTTCCAGAGATTCATGTATTTGACCTGCATGTTCGCCCTGAACTTGATTCCACTTTTACAAAAGGATCACTGATGGTGGATTTAAAGCTTCAGGGAGACATTCCTTCAAAAATAACAGCTGAACTAGTTAATTCGAAAGGGGAACGGGTTCAAACTGGCATAGCAGAAAAAAAAGACGGTAAATGGTCGATTGCCATGACCGTCGATCAGCCGGCACTTTGGAGCGCAGAAAAGCCTCATTTGTATCAATTATTTATTCAAATCTATAACAAGTCTGGAAGTTTAGTAGAGGTATTGCCACAAAAAATTGGATTTCGAAAATTTGAATTGGTAAACAATATCATGTACCTAAATGGGAAGCGGATTGTATTCAAGGGGGTAAACCGACATGAATTCAACCCACGCCGCGGACGGGCAATTACGAAGGAAGACATGCTTTGGGATATTAAAACGTTAAAACGAAACAACATTAATGCTGTCCGTACTTCCCACTATCCGAATCAGAGCTATTGGTACGAGCTATGTGATGAATATGGAATATATGTCATTGATGAAATGAATCTTGAAACACATGGTTCATGGCAAAAGATGGGGGTTGTCGATCCATCCTGGAATATTCCCGGCAATAAACTGGAGTGGGAGCCGATTGTAATGGATCGAGCCATTTCTATGTTGGAACGGGATAAAAATCACCCTTCCATTTTAATTTGGTCTTGTGGCAATGAATCTTACGCAGGAGAAGTCCTTTTGAATGTTTCGAAGTATTTCAAACAAGCGGATCCAAGCCGCCTCGTTCACTATGAAGGGGTTTTTCATCATCGTGAATATAATGATACGAGTGAGATCGAAAGCCGAATGTATGCAAAACCAGCTGAAATTGAGAAGTATTTAAGGGAAGACCCGAAGAAGCCTTACATTAGCTGTGAGTATATGCATGCAATGGGTAATTCACTTGGTGGGATGTACAAATATATTGAATTAGAAAAATATCCTATGTACCAAGGCGGGTTTATTTGGGATTTTATTGATCAAGCCATCTATAAAAAAGATCGTTACGGGAATGAATTTCTCGCTTATGGTGGTGATTTTGGCGATCGTCCAACCGATTACGGGTTCTGTACAAATGGAATTGTCTACGCGAATCGGAAGCTATCACCGAAGATGCAAGAAGTGAAATTTTTATATCAAAATTTTAAACTTTTTCCTGATCAATCAGGGGTAACAATTAAGAATGAAAGCTTGTTTACGAATACAGCGGATTATGAGTGTGAGTATGTGTTATTCCATGAAGGGAAGGAATTGTATCGAAATACTCTTTTGACTGCAGTGGAAGCGCAAGGCGAGGGGCGTTATGAGTTTGCCCTACCTGTTGGGATCACTGCAACTCCGGGTGAATACTGTATTCAAACGTCTTTAAAACTGAAGGTAAGCACCCTTTGGGCGGACGCCGGTTATGAGGTTGCTTTTGGGCAATTTGTGTTTCAAATCGGGACAAGAGAAATCGCACCACCAACTGGAGAGTTTCATATTGTCCATGGGGATGTCCATATTGGTGTACATGGCCGTGACTTTACGGTGCTCTTTTCAAAGGCCGTCGGTAGTTTAGTTTCGCTGAAATATAATGGCAATGAGATGATATCCCAGCCGCCTGCACCATTATTTTGGAGAGCAACGACCGATAATGACAGAGGCTTTGCCCAAAACTATCATTCCGGACTATGGTTTGCAGCGAGCCTGGCACGAAAATGTGTCAATGTAGAGGTAGAGGGGAGGGAAAGCTCCGTCAGCGTTGGTTTTACTTATCATTTCTCAATCCATCCAGATATTGAAGTTAAGACCATTTACACGGTTTATCCGGATGGGAGTTTAAAGGTGAAATCTTCCTATAAAGGAGCAGAAAATTTGCCTCAACTACCGATTTTTGCTCTGTCATTCAAGATGCCGGCAGACTATGATCAATTAGAGTGGTATGCTTTGGGGCCGGAAGAAAATTATTGTGACCGCACGATGGGAGCGAGACTGGCCACCTTTAAGAATCAGGTATGTGACAACCGATCAAGTTATGTCATGCCACAGGAATCAGGGAATCGGACGGGTGTCCGCCGTGTCAGCGTGACCAATCGTAACGGACAAGGAATAAGAATTTCTTTTGTTAAAGAACCGCTGGAATGCAACTTTTCCCCTTATACAGCTTTTGAACTGGAAAATGCTCAGCATGTTTATGAACTGCCGAACATCCATTATACGGTTGTTACCGTTTCTGGCAAGCAAATGGGTGTCGGCGGGGATGACAGCTGGGGAGCGCCTGTCCATGAGGAACACTTGATCAAAGCAGACCAAGACTTAGTATTTGAATTTATGATCCAAAAAGTGTAATCGGTGATGATTGGTTTGCGGCTTCCTTCGACAACACGCTAAAGATCTTTTGTTTTGGAGAGGAAAGAGGAGACGGTGATAAAATCATCAGCTTTATAAAATTTATAGTAAACTTTGCAATGGAAAAAGCCAGGAGAATCTCCTGGCTTTTAATATACAACTACTGGCTCGTAAGTTTCTAAATGATCAAATACAGTTTTCATGACTTTTGGAGGGATATTGACGCAACCACCTGAACCTGCATTTAAATAGGCAGTAGGTGACCAGTTTGTTCTCCAGCTAGCGTCGTGGAACCCTTGACCACTGTTTGTAAATGGTACCCAATAATCAACATGAACAGCATACTCTCCACCGCCTACCCGGCTACCATTGAGGATGTCATCTTTTTTCTTGTAGAGAATATACCACACACCTTTGTCCGTATCTTCCCCCGTGCTGTGTTTACCGGTTACGACATGTGTGGTGAAGACCATTTTGCCATTTTTATATATCCACAAGCGTTGATCGTTAATGGATACTTCGGCATAGGTATCACCGATTCCGTTATTGGTTAATGTTTCGTAGCCATAGCCTTCGCCTTTCCAACCATGACCTTTAATATTAGCTGCTGAGATGTCAGTTTCTCCTTTTGCAAAAGCTTCTGCAATCAAAGCTGTTTCTTTTTTCACATCGAGTGCCCAACCATATCCTTTCCCTTGCACCGTGATCACGGCACCTGAATGGGTCTTGAATGTAAAAGGTTTATTTAAGGTCGATTGTGCAGCATTAATTTCATCGATCTTTTGGTTAATTACTGTTTCCTCGATGGTAATAGTATTTTCTTTTGAAACGGATGCTTTTTTAATTAATTCATTAGCTTTTAATGTATACACTTTATCTTGCACTTTATAATTCACAGTTCGTCCAAGTAGTTCTTGCAGCATTTTTTCTTGTTTTTTGACGATTTCACTATCAGCAGTGATCGGTTTAAGAAGAAGTGGTTTTAGGTTAATTTCACTCGTATAGCCATGCTTTTCGTACTCTTTTAATAGTCCAGCGACATCATACTGCTCTCCACCAACACTTTCTGTAATAACAATTTTGCCATCCTCTAATCGAGCTTGGGCGTCTACTGGTGCCTTTAACCCTCCATTCAATGATATAAGCTTTTCCTCTAATTGTTTTTTCAGTGTCACACCTCGATATTCATCCTGGCTGCTTGGCTTTAAGGCAAGATTCTGTTCTTTGGAGGATGGAAAAAAGGACCATTGGCTTTTTAATAATTTTTCGACTGCTGGGAGGTCTTTCTCGGTAAAAGCCATTTTTGTGTCATTTCCATCTAGGATTTGTTGATCTCCGATATAGATCGTATTTTTTAGTTTGGAAGATGTTAATTTATGCAGTGCTTCTTCCGCTGTCATACCGCCGACATGTACCCCATTAATCTTTACTTGGGCATTAAAGTGACTTGTTTGGTAAAAAGTTAATGCTCCCAGAAGTATCCCTACAACAATGACGCTACTTGCTGTGATAAACTTCCAATTTTTAACCCATTTTGTCGAATGTGTATGTTGTCTAGTTTGTTGCCCCATTGATTCTTGTAAAGCAGCATTTTCCAATTTCATTCCCCCTGTTTTTTTGTATTTTAACAAGATCGTTTGTAAGAATATGGATTGTATCAAAGATTTCAATTGTTTTTCGAAAATATTACTGTCTGTTATTCTAGCAGAAATCTTTGTAAAAAGTGTGTCGTTTTTTGTGGAATTTAAGATTAATTTTATTGAATAGCACAAAAAGTTGATAGAACGCGCTAAGACAAGTCCTTTCTATAATGATATTTTGATAGTAAAGACGCCTTAAGTAGTGAAAATGTTTCACTTCCTCCGAAAAAAATTTGAAATATTTACGGATATTATTTACATATTAGGAAAAAAGTGTCGTTTAATTTTTACAAAAATTGGCTGATTGGGAAAAGTATTCTAGAAAAAGAGGATGTGAAAATGAGCGTTCTTCTATTGGAAAAGCACGAATATAAATGGGGTAGTAAACTTTGTGTAAATATTCATAAATTTCAAAATAGATATTTACTAAATAATGAATGAATTGTACTATATTAATAACTTGTCAAATTCTTTAATATTCCAAATTTGGTCAATACTTCGTATATTTCAACAAGTTGGGAAAACTCTTACATAGTAATCACATCGTAAGGAGGAGGTTTGGGATGATTCGGTTTAAGTCTGTAAATAAGTATTATGGTGACTTTCATGTACTTAAAGATATTAATCTTGTCATTAATAAAGGAGAAGTAGTTGTTGTCATTGGCCCTTCCGGATCGGGAAAAAGCACCATGCTTCGCTGTATTAATCGTTTGGAAACGATCAGTGACGGAGAACTGACGGTTAACGGTGTGAAAGTCAATGACAAAAACACCAATATAAATGAGTTAAGACGAAATATCGGCATGGTTTTTCAGCATTTTAACTTGTATCCACATAAAACGGTCTTAGAGAACATTACCCTTGCTCCAACCATGGTGCTGAAACAGTCAAAAGAAGAAGCGGAAAAAATAGCTATGTATTATTTGGAAAAAGTAGGGATTCCAGATAAAGCGAATTCCTATCCATCCCAGCTATCCGGTGGACAGCAGCAGCGGGTGGCCATTGCAAGGGGACTTGCCATGAAGCCAGAAATCATGTTGTTTGATGAGCCTACATCGGCACTAGATCCGGAGATGATTGGCGAAGTGCTAGATGTTATGAAAGCTTTGGCAAAAGAAGGAATGACGATGGTTGTCGTGACCCATGAAATGGGGTTTGCGAAAGAAGTGGCCGACCGGATTATTTTTATGGACCAAGGGAGAATTCTGGAAGAGGGAAAACCGGCTGATTTTTACGCGAATCCAAAAGAAGAAAGAGCTCGCGTATTTCTTAGCCGTATTTTAAATCATTAAACATTTTAAGGGGGAATTATATGTTTAAGAGTAAAGCAAGCAAACTTGCCGGAGTTCTTTTATTATCCGCATCCATGTTACTTGCGGCATGTGGAAAAAGCGATGAAAAAACGTCAGGTACTTCAAAAAATGCTTTAGAACAAATAAAAGAAAGAGACAAAATGATCGTCGGTGTCAAATATGATACCCGTTTATTTGGACTGAAGAACCCGAATACTGGCGAAGTAGAAGGGTTTGATATTGATATTTCAAGAGAATTAGCAAAAGAAATTCTTGGAGACGAGAATAAGGTAGAGTTTAAAGAAGTGACTTCCAAAACCCGTATCCCAATGTTAAATAACGGGGATATTGATATGATTGTTGCAACGATGACGATTTCAGAAGAACGGAAAAAAGAGGTAGATTTCTCTGATGTGTACTTTCATGCTGGTCAGTCCCTTCTTGTCAAGAAAGGAAGCCCTATTAAAGGACTGGAAGATTTGAAAAAAGGGACAAAAGTTCTTGCGGTGAAAGGGTCTACCTCTGCTTTAAACATTCGTGAGAAAGCCCCAGAGGCCACCGTTTTAGAATTTGAAAACTATACAGAAGCGTTTACGGCATTAAAATCCGGACAAGGCGATGCCTTAACAACGGATGATGCAATCCTTTATGGAATGGCTGACCAGGATCCAAACTATACATTGGTTGGCGGAACATTTACAGAAGAGCCATATGGAATTGCTGTTAAAAAAGGAAATAAAGAATTAGTGGATGCAATCAATAAAGCGTTAAAGAAGATGAAAGACAGCGGAAAGTATGACGAAATCAAAAATAAATGGATTAAAACCAACGAATAACTGTGATATCAGGATGGGTGCAGGTCTGGCCCATCCTAATACTTCTTAAGAAAAAGGGGGGAGATTTATATGATTGATTTTTCGATTTTGATCGATCATTTCGATACTTATTTAGAAGGATTTAAAAACACGATATTAGCTAGTATTATTGGCTTAATTGGGAGCTTTATTATTGGTGTGATTATAGCTGTGATGAGAATTGCCCCGATTAAACCTTTCAATTGGATTGGCACCGCATATGTGGAATTTATTAGAAATATTCCTCTTCTCATTATCGCCTTCTTCTTTTATGTCGGTCTTCCTGCAGTAGGTATTCAGTTAAACGGATTTGTTGCAGGTACGATTGCTCTTGCTATATATACCGCTTCTTTTATTGCGGAAGCGATTCGAGCTGGAATACTATCGGTTCCAAAAGGGCAAATGGAGGCGGCAAGATCATCAGGACTCACCTATTTGCAGGCCATGAAGGCCGTTATTTTGCCACAAGCAATAAAAATCGTCATTCCGCCGATTGGCAACCAATTTATTAATCTTGTAAAAAATTCATCGATATTAGGGATTATAGCGGGACTAGATTTAATGTACTTTGGGGACATCGTTTCCTCCCATACATTTGTTACGTTTGATGTGTATATTTTCGTTGGGCTGTTTTATCTTGTATTGACCATACCACTAAGCTATGGCGTTCGTTATTTGGAAAAACGCCTTGCTAGAAGTTATTAAGGAGGGGGATTTATGGATTTTGCAGGAGCTCTTTCAGCCGATCATCTAAAATTCCTCGCCGATGGTTTTTGGGTGACATTATCTATTGCCTTTATTTCCATTATATTAAGTTTTATTATTGGCATTCTGTTAGGGACATTGCGTTATGCTCAAATTCCAGTTGTTTCGAGGGTTGTGGCGATTTATGTTGAAACGATTCGGAATATGCCGTTGTTACTCATCATATTCTTTACTTTTTTCGCACTTCCGGAAGTGGGGATCAAGTTAACCGTTACTCAAGCAGCGATTACGGCCTTAACGGTGTTTGAATCCGCGATGTTGGCGGAGATTGTTCGTGGTGGATTGAATTCCATTGATAAAGGGCAGATTGAAGCCGCACGTTCATCCGGGTTAACTTATATTCAAACCCTATGGCATATTGTCATGCCTCAGGCTCTTCGGAGAATGGTTCCTCCAATTGTAAGCCAATTTATTTCCTTATTAAAAGATACCTCTTTATGTGTCATTATCGCCTTACCGGAATTTATGCACAATGCTCAAATTATCTATGCTCAAAACGTCAACTATATTATTCCAATCTTTATACTTGTTGCCTTCATGTATTTTATTGTGAACTATGCTCTGTCACTCGTGGCTAGAAGATTGGAAAGTAGACAAGCATGAGGATTGAATGGATGGAAAAGCTAATAGTCCATGGATATCGGGGTTCGTATTCATCATTCAGAGGTAAACGAAAAGGGTGTTCCTAAAAGTATAATTTGGGGACACCTTCTTTATATGAAATAAAATTGGCCCGCATTTAATGTAAATACGAGGAAGAAAAAGAATTTCGGATTCTCTTAGAAGAATTATTTGGATATATTTTCCCTGTAACGAAGTAGGAGCTGCTTCCGTTTTATATAGAGAGTAGGAAAATTAGCCGTTCATGTTCCGAAAAGAAATACGAAAGGAGATGATCTATTGAAAAGAATAGCAAAGATTTGTTTCATTCCTTGTCTATTGGCTCTTCTTGTAGGCTGTTCCAATAACCAAGAAACACAAGCACCTCTTACTTCACCCAAGCACCCCCCATCGATAAATGAAGCAACCAATCCAACTAATCCATCCAACCCACCATCCCATTCCCAACAAAATAGTAGCAATCCTAAGCATACGACTTTAATACAGGAAATCGTCACATTGGCTAAAGTTGGAACAGTTAAAAATTGTAGTTTTCCAGCAAGTACAACGGTGATTGATGAAGTCATGTTATATTGGGGTAATCCTGATCAAGAAGATTTTGTTGCAGGGAATAGATATTTCACGTTTTCTAGCCATGGGATTGTTTTTGGTGTGAATAAGGGAGAACAAATTTTTGATGTACGCTCTTATTCTAAAGAAATTCAACAAATCACGTTTGATGAGGTTGAGAAAGTACTGGGTAAACCAGACAACGTTCGTTCCAATAGCGGGGACAAGATTTGGGTATATCATGTGAATGAGAAATTTCAATTAAAATTTGTTGGTTCAAAATCGACGATTGACCATATTTCAGTTTTTTATCCTGCAGGTGCCAAAAATCAAATGGCAGGTTGAGCATAAGCTATTAAAATGGTTGAAATAATTCATGCCTGTCACTGCAAGAATGTCTAGTCGATCACAATGACATCATACGTGAAGTGACAGGCACTTTTTTCTTTTCATGTTAGCCATTTATCACCCTAAATATCGATGATAGAGCGATTTAGCTTCTGATACATCCTTCGTTCCATGGATCAATACTCTTCCATCTTTAAAAACAACCATTCGGTATGGATCAACCTGAAAGGATAATAAGAAAGGGTTTCGCTGCACGGCTCTTCCTTGTTGAATCAATATCGTTTCTAAAGCTTCCAAATCACGGTCAGCAGTTTGAGGAGGCCGGATTTGTACGGTATCCCTCCCGCATAGGACAGCCGTTTTGGTTTGATTTTCAAACGATAAGAATGGATAGGAGCGAGAGGCTCCGCAAGAAGGACAATCCTCTTTTTTCAATGAATCGACGTTAACCACACTAAATTGATTTTTCCAAAGATCAAAGGAAACGAGTTTGCCGCGCAATGAATCCAGGTCGCCGACCAAAATTTTCAATGCTTCACTAATTTGATAAGAAACAACCATGCTTACAGCTGGGGAAATAATGCCAGCTGTATCACAAGTTAATCCCCCAAGTGGAACGGTTTCTAATAAACAGGCGAGACAAGGTGTTTTTTCAGAGATGAATGTATAGGATATTCCGTAACTTCCTACACAGGCTCCGTAAATCCAAGGAACACCGTACTTTTGTGAAATATCGTTTATGATCATTCTTGTTTCAAAATTATCTGTGGCATCAATGATCAAATCAACCTTGTTAGCCCAGGCCTCAAGCTCTTGAACGGAAGCATCCGCAACAATGGCCTCGATCTCTACAGAGGAGTTAATGGCATTTAAACGATTTTTCGCAGCAATGGCTTTTGGTAGTCGGTTTTTAGCGTCTTCCTCGGAATATAATTGCTGTCGCTGGAGATTGGACCATTCTACATAATCGCGATCAACAATCGTTAATTTGCCGATTCCGGCACGGACGAGAGCTTCGGCACTCCCTGATCCAAGAGCGCCGGCTCCAATGATAAGCACATGACTGGATGAGATCTTTTTCTGCCCGTTTTTTCCGATGGGAGAAAATAATTCTTGGCGAGAGTAACGGCTAATCAACCGGTAATCATTCCTTCTTTTGGACTGCTGGCTGTTGCATAGCGTTTTTTCTCCATTCTGCCTGCTTCAAATCCTAAACGGCCCGCTTCAATGGCTAATTTCATTGCTTTTGCCATTTTTACAGGATCCTTTGCAGCAGCAACAGCGGTATTTAATAACACACCGTCGGCCCCTAGTTCCATGGCCAGTGCGGCATCGGCAGGGGAGCCGATTCCTGCATCGACAATCACTGGAACTTCAGCCTGCTCAATAATATAGCTTAAGTTGACTGGGTTGATGATTCCTTGACCTGATCCAATTGGAGAAGCTCCCGGCATGATGGCGTGGCAGCCGAGTTCTTGAAGTTTCCTGGCTAACACGACATCGTCGGACGTATAAGGGAGGACAATAAATCCTTCCTTCACTAATTCTTCTGTGGCTTTTAGGGTTTCGACTGGATCTGGAAGTAATGTCTTGTCACAGCCGATCACTTCGACTTTAATCATGTCACACAGACCAGATGCTTTGGCGAGTTTGGCGATACGCACTGCTTCTTGGGCTGTTTTAGCTCCCGCTGTATTTGGCAGCAGTGTATATTTTGAGGTATCAAGTAGCTCTAGAAAGTTCGGCTGACTTGGTTCAAAAATATTCATTCGTCTGACGGCAAAGGTTAAGATTTCTGCTTCAGAGATTTCAACGGCATTTTTTTGGATTTCATAGTTTGGATATTTTCCTGTTCCAAGTAATAATCGGGATTGAAAAGAATATGGACCAATTTTTAACATATCAACCGCCTCCTACAAAATGAACTATTTCAATTCGATCATTATCTGCTAATCTAGTATTCTCATGTTCTAAACGAGAAAGTATTTTCCCGTTTACTTCTACGACGATGATTTTCTCATGGATGTTATAATGTTTGAGTACATCGGAAACAAACGTAACATGTTCCGGTAATTGTACAGATTCACCATTTAATGCAACTTTCATTTTTACCTCCTACATTACGGATGGTTGATGTCGATCGAGGCGAAAGGCTGAAAGCTCAGTCGTATTGCCTTCCAACAAATCGGCTACAAGTTTACCAGTTATCGGACTTAATAAGATTCCGTTGCGGAAATGTCCGGTTGCCACAAAAATTCCCTTATATTCAGGGTGCTCACCAATGTATGGTTTTCCATCATTGGTTTGCGGCCGGATACCGCACCACACCCGTTCCCAAGTGGCGTCCCTGATTTCTGGTACGAGCTTCACCGCTCTTTCGATTAATGAGGCTATTCCCCCAGGTGTGACGGCCTTATCAATAGAATTTTCAATCATCGTCGCTCCAATATATATTTCTCCATTTCGTTTTGGAACGAGATAGCAGCGCTTATCTGAAAAAATAGTTGTGTTGATGATTGGTTTATCCACTTTCACAGAAAAGCACTCGCCTTTTACCGGAAACACAGGAAGATCCTTTATCAGTCTGTTAGCCCAGGCACCTACCGCGATGACAACCTGCTCACAATGAATGATCCCATTTGAAGTATTTAAGCCTTTCACTTTGCCTTGATCATAGATGAAGGAGAGGACCTCCGTATGTTCGTGAATCTCTGCTCCAAAATGGAGGGCAGCTTTCGCAAAGGCTTTCGTTAATTTTTCCGGATGTACATGTCCATCATTTGGGAGGTACATCCCTCCGGCTACAGTAGGAGATAGCGCTGGTTCCAGCTCCCTGATTTCATGGGAATCGAGCCATCGAATTTCATGGTCCCACTTTCTTTGAAAGAGGACTTGTTGTTGAACTTCATGTGCGATATCTTCGGTTTCGGCAATTTTAAGCATCCCTTTTTGGACGAACTCAATATCAATGCCGGAGTATTCCAATAATTCTTGTGAAAGCGAGGTAAACATCTTTTGGCTTTTTAATGCTAGCTGGAAAAGCGGGCCATCTTGTTCAATCTCCGCTTGGGCTGCCAGCATTCCGGCTGCGGCACGGGATGATTCAGCGGCTATTTGTTGCTTTTCAAGTAGAATAACTTTTCGTCCTTTTTTGGCCAGTTCGAAGGCAATGGAGGTCCCATTCACTCCTCCTCCGATAATGGCTGTGTCAAATGATTTTTTCATCAATTCCATCTCCATTTTTTCACTAATAAGAAAGGATTAATTGATACACACCAAGAACTTTCTGATTTATCCATTTACGATTGTTTATGTAAGGCCATTGTATACGCTTTTACGGCATCGAGCGGGTTGCAGGAATCTAAAACTCCTGACATCACCGCAATACCAGCTACCCCAGCTTGAAGTACCTGCGGAGTATTTTCTGGTGTGATCCCGCCGATGGCAATAACCGGGATGTTGAGTTGGGATAACTTGGTTAATTCCTCCAGTCCTTTAGGAGGCAGGCCAGGCTTTGATTTGGATGGAAAAACATGGCCGTATAGCAGAAAATCTGCCCCCTCTTGATGGGCTTCTTCATAGGAATGGATGGAGGCCCCTACTTTTAGTAGAGGAAAAGCTTTTTTTACATGAACGGCATCTAAACTGTGCCCAGCTAATTGAACACCGGCCGTTCCTGCCGTAACGGCGACATCCACGCGGTCATTAATCATAATTTTGGAAAGTGGAATGTCTTTAGCTAACTGCTCAACAGCTTGAAAAAGCTCTTTTGCTGACTTTTGTTTTTCCCGTAAGTGAATCATGGTGACATAGGGATGTATATCCGTTAAAATCTCATGTAATTGTTCAATCGGCATTTTGCCATTGGAAATAATATGTAACTCCTTTATGTTCATCCCCCCAGTTTTCAGATAGATACCGCTAGAGGGAAAATAAAAAGCCACTTTCTTTTGTAAGAAAGTGGCTGTGAATAATGCATACAACGATCCCATTTTCCACTTCCCTACGCTGGTATTAACCAGATCAGGTTCATAGAGTCCCGAAGTAACACTTCGATCTCAGCCTTTTATAAAGGCACCTCTAGCGGATTTATTTACGTATTTATTTGTCATAATTCCTACGCTATCCATCGTAACACATTGAATAATGCCTGTCACTTGTTTCCTTGTTTTTTCTTCCTATTTATCTATTTTACAATGTTTGAATGGTGGTTTATCTCTAATTTTAAACCGCCGCCGTTTGCGTCTTTTGTTTCTTAGGTATTCTTACCGATTACTATCGTGGGCATTTTGAAAAGCATCGTATGAAATAATATTTTTATTAGCTATATCAAAGGCAATATAATTCAGTTTGACATTATAAATTATATCCTTTAAAAAATTCGATTCCTTTTTTGTAAGTGATACATGGTAGTCTTTCTCTGCCACTGTATCCGTGAACCATTTCCGTTATAACATTATATTTTTCCGTAAAATCAATTGGTGTTATTATAATTTTTAAAGTTTTTGCATTTTGATGGAAATTATGTTAAATTATGTTAGTATTTTTGTTTGGGGCAACTTTCGGAGATTCAACTAGTGGAGCCTCTTCTGAAGAATCTTTCCAAATTAAATATAATGGTGCCGCCTGGAATTACAGTAAGTCAAAATATCAATATACTTCGTTTAAATATACACGAGATGGTAGAACTTTACTGAGTAAAACAGCCTATAACGGCAAAGTTACAGGTTCTGTTTGGGACGATTTAAGATGGGGAGACAAGTATACTACGTATTTTTCTTGGAAGCGTGGACCACTTAAATAATTTTTCTGGGTTTGATTTTTTTAAATATTCGCTTAACAAAATTTAATGAAATATCTATGAGATTTAATTATTAATGAATTATAGGAAATCGTTGGGGCCTGATAGGTGTTTTTCTACAGGTCCCGATTTTAATTAGAAATAATGTTATCGACTTTTAAATCTTATAAAGTACCGCATTACTTTAATTATGAATAATAACTAATTGTTTTTACAGCTACGTAGTAGGTATTATTAAAAGGTGATACTATTAAATTTATAGATGCCATCTTTAAGGAGTAGTTTATGAAATATTCTTTATTTAGATTTTTCGACGTTTTTGAGGCGGTTGCTATCTATCTAATCTGTTTTGCTTCAAACTTACTATGTATTTATGTACAAACGTTGAATTTAGAAGGTTCTTCTATTTTAAAGTCTTTTTTGGAAAGTATTACAGATTATCAACTTATTATAAATATTTTTCTTACATTTATTATAATAGTATTTCACTATCAATTTTTAAATCGTAGGAAAACAGAAATATTCTGCCGAATACTTGTAGGAGATACGATGGTAAATATTATAATCCGATATATCTTGAATAGTATAGCTATTTTAGTGTTTAGTTTTTTACTCTCACTTTCATTAAACTTCTATTTAGGGCTGAATGTAACCAGCAATCTTTACTTAGTTTTTATTTTTATTATATATATACTATTTAGTGCGTGTCAGGTGAAAAAAGAATGAAAATTTTACATTTTTTTATAACTAGAATATTTTTAAAAAGATGGACACTTGTTTTAGGTATGATAATATTACTTTTTTTAGCTAATTATCTTTCTTTTACTGCTGCTCGTTCAATTATTTCAACTTTTCAAGGTTATCAAGAAATAGAAACTCTGAATCAAGAAGGAACTTTTATTGCTAATCTAGACCCAAATAGTGAAGCTGATTTTGATAGAATTGAAATAGATGATACAAAAAAAGTATATGAATATTTAAACAACAATTATACTTATGCTATGCAAGTCGATGGTTTTGTCACTTCATTATATAATAAATATAAGATGGAAGTTTCTTTCAATTATATCAATGAAGAGGCTTATAAGATAAATCAATTTAGATTATCTCAAGGAAACCACTTAAACTTCAACTATAAATTTAATAAAGAAGAAATACCTGTTTTAGTAGGTGCAGGTCTGGCCACAACATATCCTGTAGGGTCATATATTGAGATTACAGATCCTGTCACCCAACAATTAGTCAATTTAAAAGTTCAAGGGGTCTTGGAGAAGAATACTCATCGTTCTAATTTTTATGCTCCTAATTCAAAAAATTATTTTAATTTTTCGATTTTTCTACCTATTAACGAAGAATTTATTCAAAGTGCAGGTCTTGACCTCCTCGTTAATGGTTTGATGGACATGGTGCTTCTTGATTCGACAAAAGAGAAAGCAACGAATTTAAGTGAACTTATCCAGGAAAATCTAGGTTTAAAATTTAACTTTTTTAATCAACAAGAAAATTTTAATTACTTTGAAGATTCTTATTTTGATTCATTAAAAATTATCTGTATTATCACCTTTATTTTGCTACTAATCATTGTTTGTCTAGCTATCTGGAATACTTTGGTAAGCATTCGTTTGATGATAAAAGATTTTACAATCAATTTATTAGTCGGATTAAGTTATTCAAAACTAAGAGCAATTTTTTATAGTTATTTTGGAATATTGTTTTCTATTAATCTAGTCATACTATTTGTGATAACCGCTTTCAATAGATACGGCTTTTGGTTAAAAAAAGACTCAATATTTGCTACTTACGGAATGTTTGGCTTAATAAGTATGGATTGGATTGCTCTACTAATTGTTCTCTTTATAGATTTGATTATTGGGTTTACGATTGTTGAACTTACGATAAAAAAAATTAAAAGTATTCCGATTTCCGTGGGGGTGTTAAAATGAATAGTATAATTAAACTAGAAATCCAGAAAAAAACATTCAAGAAGAAAGGTTTTTCTATCTTAAATGATTTTAAATTGGAAGTTGAACCTGGGGAAAGACTTTGTATTATAGGGGAATCTGGAGTTGGAAAAACTTCTTTGCTTAATATTATTGGTCTACTTGATACACAATATCAAGGGAGCTATAAGCTTTTTGGTTCATCTGTTAAGGATTTATCACGAAATAGACTAGCTGAGTGGCGTAATCAAAAAATTGGTTTTGTTCTTCAGGAGTCCGCACTAATTAATTCTTTGACCATCGAGGATAATATTAAATTGCCGCTTATGTATGCTAACATTGAAAAAGACTCAACTGTCCAAGATCACTTTAAACGAATTGTTAATAAACTTGGGATTGAGTCCATTTTGAAAAAAAAACCACTTGATTGTTCTGGTGGCCAACGATCTAGAGCTGCTTTTGCTAGGGCTGTCATTATGAATCCCCAAATAATCTTATCAGATGAACCAACTGCGTCTTTAGACTTAGCAAATAAAGAAAAAATTATCAATCTACTTTTTGATATGAATAAAGAATCTAATACTACTGTTATTACAGTGACTCATGATTTAGATGTAGCCAATCGTCATGAACGAATCATTACTCTCGAAAGGAATGAATAAAATGGGATTCTATACAATGATCATGTCATTCATACTTGGCATATTCTTCACCATTTTTGGTGTTTCTCGTAGAAAACGGAATTTTTTATACAAGTTTTTCATAGTGCTAGGAATCATTCTCATTCTTTTTGCTGTTTATCTAGCAAGACCTCATTAAGAATCATAGTTATATATAGGAGTTATATTTCTAATTAAGCCCCTGGCTGGAATTTCATGATACATAGTTATTTTTGCAAAAAAAATCACTGCGTGTAAATGGACACTCCATTTTGACTTCGTGATATTTTCTTGGCTCCGATTTGAAGTTTTCTCCTTTAGTAAAAGTATACCGAATCATCATCATTCTGGGGAACTAGTATATGATTATTTGTATCCTGCTAAAAAGGGCTATCAGCTATCTACATGGCATAAAACGATGGGGAATCAGGATCTAACAAATTCTTGCTGAAAGAATTAGGAGTGGAAACGGTTCTGCCAGAATGGTTAGGGGCCAATCTTCTCATCAAAGGATTTCCAGAGTTTACGAAACTCACAATAGGCTCTCGTATTCTATTTCCAAGCGGAGCAGGTTTAATATGTATGGGAGAAAATCAGCCATGTACTTTATCAGGAGATGAGATTCAAAAACATTATGTGGAGCATGAGAAGCTGTCCACTCGTTTTGTTCGTGCAGGTTATAAAAGGCGCGGGATCGTTTGTGCGGCGGAAAGGCCAGGGGAAATTCATGAAAATGATGAAGTACAAATGTTGATAAATGATTTTGTTCATCTGATGCAATAGAGGAATGATGAGAGAGGAAGATTTCCTATTAGAAGAGATGAATACATATTAGGGGATGATAATCTCTCAAAAAATTTCTTTCTAATCATGTTAGAAAAATGACTAAACGGCCTTTTCCCTATAAATATAGAGCTAAGACCGCTTAGACCATTTTTGTTCTATACTATTTTTACCTCAGTTTAAAATCGTTACCTCTACTTGTTTTCTTCCAAATTGGATCGCTTCTTCTTTAGAAGGAATAAAGACATCAATTTTATTTCCTTTGATAGCTCCACCAGTATCACCGGCAATGGCTTCTCCATAACCTTCTACATACACTTTGCTACCAAGTGGAATCACCGATGGGTCAACGGAAATAACTTTTAGGTCTGGGTTTGCTCGTAGATCAATGCCAGTGGCTGTAATACCAGAGCATCCCTCGCATGATGCCGTATAGGCTGTAGCTTCCATTATAAGTTTCTTTTTACCTTCCGTTGTTGTTGAAGGAGCAGCGGCTGCAGGTTCACTTTTTGTTGTTGCATGATTTGTTGAAGGGGTCGCCGTTGCAGTTGGAGCATTCTTCGTTTCTTGCGCTGCTGGCGTTACTGTTTTTTCACTTTTAACTGTATTCGTTGTTTTTGCTCCTTCAAAGATAATAAGGTTTAAACCAGGATGAATGAGATCCGAAGATAATTTGTTCCATTCTTTTAATTGTGCGACGGTTACATCATGTTCTTGTGCTATGTCCCATAAAGTGTCACCTTTTTTCACCGTATATTGTTTTTCAGGTGCAATGGTGAGGATGTCACCAGGGTGAATAAGGTCAGTTGTAAGATTATTCAACATTTGAATATTTTCAACAGTAGTATTATTTGTACGTGAAAGATCCCATAAGGTATCACCTTTTTTTACAGTGATCGTTGCTGCTTGAACATTAGCACTTACAGTGACTGAGAGTACAGCACCTGCTACTATTGACATTGTTTTCTTTAGCATTGTTTTACCCTCCATGTTCTTTGGTTGCTAATTGTTATTTATCGTAACATAGATTTTTCTCAGAAAAAGAACAGGCAGGTAATATTTTGGTTACGTCTATGGCATTTATATTGCAATAATATTTCTAGAAATGCTAAAACTACTGGAAGGATGTTGGAAATTAAGAGGGGTTTAATAGGTAGCAAATATAAAAATACATTAAAAGGGAGTAATTAAATAAGATAAGCCTCTTCTTTTTACTACAAAAAAAGGTTAGTATTATTAATAGATAAATGAATTTTATGAATAGTAGATCAGAGAAAGGAATATGGGAATATGTTTGGCTTAATAATCATACTATTATTGGTCTTATTTCTGCCTTTTCTAGTAAAAAAAGTAGAACACAACTTGGAAGTTTTTTTGTTTATTATGGGAATTGCGGCAGCGACCATCAGTGGAATGATGGATCGCCATCTTATTGAGAAAGCACTTCTTGACCCAATCCATATTACATTGGCTGTATTTATAGCTGGATTGATTTGTAAGTGGTTTCAAACACAAATTGAAAAATCTATCCTATGGGGAAGTAGAAAACTGACACCAAGAATCTTTTTCGCCTTAACCGTTATATTGCTTGGGTTAATCTCTAGTATCATTACGGCTATTATCGCGGCGATTGTTCTTGTCATTATCGTGAATGTTCTTCCACTTGATCGAAAATCAGAAGTTCGTTTTACCGTATTAGCGTGTTTTTCCATTGGTCTAGGAGCAGCATTAACCCCGATTGGAGAACCATTAGCAACCATTGCTATTAGTAAGTTAAATGAAGACTTTTCTTTTCTACTTCAACTGATTGGGAAAGATGTAGTTCCTGCTGTCATCTTATTCGGGCTTTTGTCCTTAGTCTTGGTGAAACCATATGAAGACCATAAAGGATTAAAAGCGGATAATAAAGGAGAGACCTATAAAGAAATAATCGTCCGTTCTCTAAAAATTTATTTATTCGTAATGGGGCTTACCTTTCTTGGACATGGGTTTGAACCTTTTATCAATGAGTATGTCATTGGTCTTTCTCCAAGTTTATTGTATTGGATTAATATGATATCTGCGATTTTAGATAATGCGACTCTTGTTGCTGCAGAAGTAAGCCCGGCAATGGATACGGAAACCATTCGAGCGGTATTGCTCGGTTTGATTATTAGTGGTGGAATGCTCATACCTGGTAACATTCCAAATATTATTTCAGCAGGAAAGTTAAACATTACGAGCAAAGAATGGGCTGCCTTTGGTGTTCCAATCGGATTGGTTTTCATGGCAGTATACTTTATCCTATTGACTGTCTTTTAGTAAATAAGGGATCATCGGTAGTTCCATTTATTATGTGATGCATCTTTGCAATGGTATTGATTAATGGAATTTTCTGTTGGTTTCATTTTTAATTGGTTTATGGTATGATAAATGTACAAAAGAATAGCTAAGAGTTATGGAGGAGTCTGTCACCAAGGGGATTATTATGCCCTTTGGTAACAGGCTCTTTTTTTGTTGTAAATTTTTATGAATATGGAGGGATGGAATCTATGATTATTCTTCAATTGGTACTCATTATCCTTGCAGCCAAACTGGCAGGAAGCTTAAGTGTGAAATGGGGCCAACCTTCTGTACTAGGAGAAATAATTGCAGGGATTTTATTAGGGCCATCTGTGTTTGGACTCATTAGTCCATCAGATACCTTATCCGCATTTAGTACGATAGGTGTTATCTTGTTAATGTTTATCGCAGGCCTAGAAACGGATCTTGATGAATTAAAACGCGCTGGAAAATCATCGGCCTTTGTTGGATTTGGTGGCATTCTTGTTCCATTATTCTTAGGATATGCCGCAGGAGGAATAATGGGTTTAACCAACTTACAATCATGGTTTTTAGGTGTGATGCTTTCTGCCACGAGTGTAAGTATTTCAGTTCAGGCTCTTAAAGAAATGAATCAGTTGAAAACTCCGGAAGGAACGACGATATTAGGTGCTGCCGTTCTTGACGATGTGGTGGTCATGATCATTTTAGCTTTCTTAATGAGCATTGCTGGCGGTGGGGACGTATCCTTATCCACTTTAGTCATGAAGAAAGTATTGTTCTTTGTCATTGCTATTTTCTTAGCATGGAAAGTGGTTCCATGGGTGATGAAGAAATTAACCAAATTCCCAGTTAGTGAAATGGTCGTTTCCTCAGCTTTAATCATTTGCTTTATTTTTTCAGTCGCAGCGGAATACACAGGTGTGGCTAATATTATTGGAGCTTATATAGCTGGGATTGCGATTAGCTTAACAAAATTTAAGCATGAAGTGTTTGAAAAAGTGGAAACGATTAGCTATTCGATTTTCGTACCCGTATTCTTTGCCTTCATTGGAATTTCGGCAAAGTTTTCGGGGATTATGGATCATTTAGGTTTAATTATTGCACTTAGTATTTTAGCGATTTTAACTAAATTTATTGGTGCAGGACTTGGTGCCAAACTTTCTGGTTTTGGATGGAATAGTTCAATGGGAATTGGTTCGGCCATGGTTTCTCGTGGGGAAGTAGCCTTAATTGTTGCGGCCATGGGTTCATCAGCAAATTTAATTCCTCAAGATTTATTCGCTATAGCTGTAGTAGTAGTGATCGTGACAACCCTTGTTACTCCTCCAATGTTGAAATGGTTTTTTCAATCCAAGAGCAACAAAAAAATGGTTTTATCTCCAAATGAGAGATCAGGCCAGTTCTAAATGATAAAAAAATGAGCTTGCCCTATTTTCAAGGTGCTTGGCATTTGCCTAGAGAGGAAAAGGGCATAAGAGAGAAGTGGTTCAATCTGCTTCTCTCTTTTTTTATGTGCGCCCGGCATGTACATGAACTATAGGGTGTAAGTCCCGAACCCCGAAGACAGAAGTAGAGGTTAGCCAAGAGCAAGGGTGTCCGTGGTGACGCGGAATCTGAAGGAATCTGGAGGCAAAACACCGGTCCGAGGAACACGAACCTCATATAAGGCTAGGTATGATTGAGTGAGTTTGCATAACAAAACAAAGCTCTTTCTGTCGAAGGTCATATCGAGTAAATGAGGCGGATAGAT
>NZ_JAAFZF010000020.1:0-49093 GCF_010614825.1 Neobacillus sedimentimangrovi | reverse complement strand
TAGCATACCCGCTTCTCCACGTAAAGTTTCTAGAATGGATCTCTTATGACAGTAAGCAGTATGCCCAAATTTGGTGGTTAGTCTACTTGACCTTATTTTTATTGTCCAGTTAAGTGTAGCCGATTCAACTAGAAAAATTTCATTTTATGAAACTTTTTAAAATATGCACTATAATAGCTCGTAAAATGATAATGTGGAGGAGTTTTTATGTATAACTTTATGGCTAAGCTATTGAACTTCATTGAATCGTCTACCGATCATACAAACTCTGAAATTATTATTTCAGAGTTTATTTTAGGTAATAATGTATAAAGCAAAGAAGGTTGCATTATTTGGAGTGACGTATTCTCATCTTTTAGCGAGAAACGCTCATTTAAAATTTGGAAAATACTCAACCTCTTATTCCAATCATGAAAATCAACTCCAAGAGGCGGAGAATTTAACTTTGAGGGTTCTCGCTGTCGTTTTCTCCTTCTCCGGTGAAACGAACTTTATCATCTAATGAATGAAAGTGCTTTCAAACCGTGGCATTCTGATTATCGCTATTACAGGTAATGAGCATAGCTTTCTAGCTAAACGGGCTAGGGAAGTCATGAAGGTAAGTGATCGCAAATTAACTCAGTTTAAATCACCCAATGAAGAGGAATTAAATCTACTAAGTGTCGTAAACACTATTTATTTAGCTTATTCACTATTAATAAAGTAGAAGTGAATGAGTATAGGAGGAATGTAGAATGAAAATTGTTTTGGCACCCGATTCATTTAAAGGAAGCTTAACTTCCCTTGAGGCAACCAAAGTAATGAAGCGTGCAATACAAGATCTCGGTATGCATGATGAAATTATAGAGAAACCGATGGCGGATGGTGGAGAAGGAACTGTTGATGCATTAATTACTACATCAGGAGGAGAAAAGATTACCATAAATTGTACTGGTCCAGATGGTAATAAAATAACTACCTACTATGCCATTATGGAAAAGAATACGGCAGTAATTGAAATAGCTAACATTGCTGGACTCCCCCAAGTGGCAAAAGAAAAGAGAAATCCAGATTATACCACGACGTTTGGACTTGGAGAAGCCATAAAAGATGCACTCGACCATGGCTGTAAAACATTAATTATAGGTCTTGGTGGTAGTGCCACGAACGATGCTGGTCTTGGTATGCTTATTGCACTTGGTATGAAAGCGTACAACAAGCATGGGGATGAAATTGGGATATTTGGCAGAAACCTTCTTGAAGTTGCTCGAATCAATATGGATCATCTTGATTCCCGGCTTAAAGAAGTAAAAATTAAAGTCGCTTGTGACGTAGAGAATCCTTTAACTGGCGAAATGGGAGCTAGTGCAATTTATGGTCCGCAAAAAGGCGCATCTCCAGAACAAGTTGTTGCTTACGACAAAGCAATGGAGCGATTTTCCCACCTGTTTTCAAATAATAGATTAAGTGAAATTCCTGGAGCAGGGGCTGCAGGAGGACTTGGATTTGCTTTTCTTACCTTGAACTCAGAGCTTGTATCAGGAGCAAAATTAGTAGGTGAAATCTCTCAAGTAGAAGAGGCAATCCAACAAGCAGATATAGTTATTACAGGAGAAGGTCAAAGTGATGAACAGACACTATTTGGCAAAGCCCCTGGTTATATTGCGGAATTAGCTAGAAAACATCATGTGCCTGTCATTCTCATTTCCGGTAGCCTTAAAGGGAATCTTACCCCACTATTAGAAAAGTTTAGTGGATGTTTTTCTATCCTTAATCAACCAGTTCCTATTGAAGAGTGTATGGAGCGGGCAGAGGAATTTCTTTTTGAGCAAACAAGGCAGGTAATGAATTTAGTTCATGGGATAAGGCAGTTATAGTAAACAGGTGAAACTGTTAAACTATTATAGATGTGAAATAATTTATCAAAAATAAATAAGTATATCGATATTTATAGTTGAGGGCACTCTTAGTTAGAGTGCCCTTTTTGTCAGCAATGTTTTTCTTTACATTTACCAATAGCCAAAATATAACAGATCTCCCTGTGCTAGGTAGAATGGGGATTTTGAAGCAAAATGAAAAACCAAATTAAAACTAAAAAAATCACCTGAATACAGTTATTTTCCAATGAATGCCCGTTTGTTGAATTGTGCATTTTGGGGCGTAGAGATAAGCCCTGTCCTTTTGTTTATATAATGTTTGAACCATTAGTCGTTGGAGAGAGTGTGAAGTCGGATATTGAAATATTTTTATAAGGTTAGGGAAATATGTCAAAAAATATATAACAACGAATTTATTGAATAGTATTGATCAGTTTACTACTCTATATTATTATATAGTAGTACTCAATATTATTGATTACCAACAATGTTGAATACCAATGGGGTGATTTTCTGGAGAACATGAGTGTAATACTCAAAGGCGTATTGGAAGGGATAGTGTTAGAAATTATCAGTCACGGCGAAATATATGGTTATGAGATTGCCAAAAAATTACGCCTATTGGGCTTTGAAGAACTTGCAGAAGCTACTGTGTATGCGTTGTTGCTTAGACTTGAAAAAAACAAACTAGTTCATATTACAAAAAAACCTTCGGAATTAGGTCCTCCAAGAAAGTTTTATACCCTAAACGAACGAGGTCGTGAGGCATTATCTTCTTTTTGGGTAAGATGGGACTTTTTGGTTGATCGTATTGAAATGATAAGAAAGGAAGGGATGAATAAGAATGAACTTTAGTAATGAAATGAAAGAAAAAATTAAACAGTTTGCCAAGGAGCAGTCTCAATATTATTTAGAAGAAGCTGAGATGACTTACTTAGAAAAGTTGCAACATCAAATTGGTCAGACGAAAAGAAAGGTTACAAATAAACTGTCTAAACTGAAGACCCGTTCAAATGTATCAATTGATGTACAAAATGATTTGATTCTCTATATGAGTGATTATATGAATGATTTGATGGAAAATGGGGTTTCCGAACAAGAAGCATTTGAACGTGCGAAAGAGGAATTGAAGTTTCAAAGTGAAACTACCAGGTCCTCTGATTTGAAGGATAAGTTTGTTGAGTACTATGAAAATTTCAATCCTGCTGATCATGAAGCAATCGGTCTATTTTATGCTGGATTTATGTTTTTTGGTATTTCTGTTGGTGGATTAATTGGATTTATTGCTAGCGGTGGTCGAGATCTATTCCTTTCTGGTGGTTGGATTGACACACTAATTGGTACTGCCGTTGGAGGAATCATTGGAATTGGATTAGGCCTTATCAGTAATGCCATTATTGTGTTAAAGAAAAAAGGGGAAAACAAGTTGTGATTGCTTCATTTGATAGAAAAACTTATTAGAAAATTTTCTTAAGAAGAATTGAACAGTGAAAATATGGGGGCAAAATGTAAGCACCGCTTTAAATGGATACTAGGATTGTATCTGTTTAAGGAGGTGCTTTGTGTTTATAGGATTTGTTTGTATACGGGCTATATGGTTTTTTCATACATATAACTCTACCCTCATGATCATTGTCCATCTAGCAATAGAAAGATGTAAAGCACAGTTAAAAGGGAATTCATAAAGCACATGAGAAGGGGGAAATTTGTCATACTTTTGACAAATTGTAATCGAATACATTTCCAAATTACGGTTGAGTTATGAGTCGTAAAGACATATAATTTAATTGTGAAATATTTCACAAACTATTTTCCCGACTGGTTATTATTCTGGGGGATAGGAATAATAACCATAAACCATTTATTAGTAGGAGATGAGTTTAAATGGATTTAACACAAGGAAGCAAAGTGATTTTAATTGGAACAGGTTCAGTTGGATCAAGTTATGCGTATGCATTAATGAATCAAGGCTTGTGTAGTGAACTAGTTCTAATCGATATAAATGAGAAAAAAGCAAAAGGGGATGTGAAGGACTTAAATCATGGTGTGCTTTATGCACCTAGTACGATGAAAATTAAATTTGGTACGTACGAAGAGTGTAAGGATGCAGCGATTGTCGTATTATGTGCGGGAGTGGCGCAAAAACCTGGAGAAACAAGATTGGATTTAGTTAATAAAAATATGAAGATATTTGAGTCCATTGTAAAAAGTGTAATGGAGACGGGTTTTAATGGCATTTTCTTAGTAGCAACAAATCCAGTTGATATTTTGTCCTATGCCACATGGAAATTCTCAGGTCTTCCAAAAGAGAGAGTCATTGGATCTGGTACGATTTTAGATTCTGCAAGATTCCGCCATTTATTAGCACAAGAATTTGGAGTAACTCCAACAAGTGTCCATGGTTATATTATTGGTGAACATGGAGATTCAGAGCTTGCTGTCTGGAGTTCTGCCAATATTTCTGGCAATCCTATTGCACCTCAATTAACAGAGGAAAGAAAAAATGAAATTTTTGCTGAAGTACGTGATGCCGCATATGAAATCATCGAAGCAAAAGGGGCGACTTATTATGGAATTGCAATGGGGCTGGCTAGAATAACAAAAGCGATCTTAAGAGATGAGGACGTCGTTTTACCTGTTAGTACATTATTAAATGGTGAATACGGGTATGAGGATGTATATATTGGCGTTCCAACAGTCATTAATCGAAAAGGGGCAGTGAAAATTATAGAGTTATCACTAGATGACCAAGAAAGGGAAAGACTTAGAAATTCTATTGCAACATTGAAAAAAATACAAGATCCATTTTGGAAGAAGTAATTGACTCGGCAGTAACTATATTTCACTTCAAAGGAGTTCATCAACATGTTAGTTGAGTCATTCAATCCTTTTCATCATATTGGTATTTCCGCTCTTGTAGCGGCAATACCAATCCTGTTATTTCTATTATGCTTAACTGTCTTTCGAATGAAAGGTATTTATGCGGCTTTACTGAATTTAGTCGTTACCTTTATTATTGCTACTGCTTGCTTTCAATTGCCAATGGGAGAAGCTATCGGAAGTGTAATACAAGGTACGATTCAAGGAATTTGGCCGATAGGCTATATTATTATAACAGCTGTTTGGTTATACAAGCTCTCTGTAGAATCAGGGAGGTTTGACGTCATACGTGCGAGTATTGCCGGAATCTCTCAAGACCAGCGTCTCCAGTTACTATTAATAGGTTTTTGTTTTAATGCTTTTTTAGAAGGTGCAGCTGGTTTCGGTGTTCCCATTGCTATCTGTGCGGTATTACTAGCATCTTTAGGCTTTCATCCATTGCAAGCGGCCATGCTTTGCTTAATTGCCAATGGGGCTTCAGGTGCATTTGGAGCTATTGGAATCCCGGTAGCCATTACTGGTACATTAGGATTGGAAGGGATCACTTCCATGGATGTATCGATGATGACTGCCCTAACTCTACCTATTATTAATTTTACTATTCCATTTTTACTAATTTTTTTAATAGATGGAATAAAAGGTATAAAAGAAGTTTTACCAGCTATTTTAGTTGTATCTGCTGTATATACAGTCACACAATTAATGATAACTGTCTTTTTAGGCCCAGAATTAGCAGATATTATACCTTCTTTATTAGCAATGGGAGCTCTTGCAATCTTTTTAAATAAGTGGCAGCCGAAAAATATCTTTTTCATGAATGGTAAAAAAGTAGAGGTAGAAAAATACTCCCTTGCAAAAATTGCTAAGGCTTGGTCACCTTTCTATTTATTAAGTATATTTGTTCTCATTTGGAGTTTACCATTATTCAAATCTTTATTTGCAGAAGGAGAAGTGTTGGCTTCAACCAATCTTTTATTTACAATCCCAGGATCATCATTAAGTTCCAGTATTGGGTTAATTAGTGCGACTGGTACAGCGGTTTTCTTGGCCGGAATAACGACAATCATAACTTCTAAAGGTATTGGTTTTAATAAAGGATTTCAACTATTAAAAACGACCATGAAAGAATTTTGGATTCCAATTGCGATGATTTGTGCTGTTTTAGCTATTGCCAAATTAATGACCTATGCGGGTTTAACAGCAGTATTAGGAGAAGCGGTTGCAACAACCGGTAAAGGATTCCCATTATTATCCCCTATATTAGGTTGGATCGGGGTATTTATGACAGGATCGGTTGTCAATAACAATACATTATTTGCTTCCATTCAAGCTACTGCTGGTAATATTATCGGGACGAATCCTTCATTATTAGTTGCTGCTAACACTGCAGGCGGAGTAATGGCAAAATTGATCTCACCACAATCGATTGCCATTGCAACGGCATCTGTAGGAGAAGTAGGAAAAGAATCTGAGTTAACGAAAATGACCTTGAAATACAGTTTTGGATTATTACTATTTGTCTGTGTTTGGACGCTAATTCTATCATTCCTTTTCTAAAAAATATTAATATAAGGTAGTATTTTTCAAAAGAAAACCAATGATTAATCGGGTATTTTCCAACAGGAAGCCCGATTTTTTTTTATCTTTTAACTATTTAGTTGACTATGTCAATTAATTGTTTGACTCAGTCAACTATTTTTATGTATATTGTAAATAATAATAAAGGGGTGATAATTGTGAATATTAATACACTTAACAACAAGATTGATCAAGTTCGTAAGTTTAATAGATTTTTTACACGAAAAATAGGAGCCTTGCGTGAAGGGTTATTGCACAGTTCTTTTTCCTTAACTGAAGTGCGGATTCTCTTTGAAATTGCGAATGGTAATAATCCAACAGCAACTAAGTTAAGACGTGAGCTAGGCCTAGATGCCGGATATCTCAGCCGTATCCTAACTCGTTTTGAGGAGCAGGGGCTCACTGAAAGAGTTCGTTCAGAACAGGATGGACGACAGTTTCATATTCGCCTTACATCGGAAGGGATGAAGGTGTTTTTTGAACTTGATCAGCGTTCACGTAATGAAGTTGCTGAGCTATTAAATACGCTCAGTGAAGATGAGCAACAAAAATTACTGAAAGCGATGCACGATATCAAAACAATTTTGGATAAAAAAAACTTTAAGTTTTCTGAAGCAGTTTATTTAAGAAGTCATCAGCCAGGTGATATGGGCTGGGTTACTCACAGGCATGGAGTGCTATATGCCCAAGAATATGGTTGGGATGAACGATTTGAGGCACTTGTAGCTCAGATTACAGCAGATTTCATTAACCATTACAAACCTGAACGTGAGCAATGTATTATTGCTGAAATGAATGGGGAAATTGTAGGTTCAGTGTTTGTTGTCCAAAGTAGTGAGACAGTAGCTAAATTACGACTCCTATTAGTAGAGCCAAAAGCACGTGGGTTTGGACTTGGAAGCCGTTTAGTACAAGAGTGTATTACTTTTGCTAGATATGCTGGCTACAAAAAGCTTGTTTTATGGACCAATAGCGTTCTCTTAGAAGCAAGACATATCTATGCGAAAGCTGGATTTAAGCTAGTAGAACAGGAAGAACATCATAGCTTTGGTAAAGACTTAATCGGAGAAACATGGGAGCTTGTTCTATAATAAAAAGGCCATATCCCGATGATGATTTACATGTTATGAAATTATTGAAAGGGTTTTCGGTTGTTTTGTATATTGTTAGTCAGTGGTATGCGGATTGAAATTTTTCTTCTATAAGAAAGGGGGAGAAAGTTATGATGGATGACGTTATGATAATCAAGCCTACTAAGGAAGATAGAAAATCTGTCTATGAAGTTTTTGAAGTATCGATTAGGGATGCTTTTGAGAAAGAGGGCCTTGGAGATTTAAAAAAAGATATTTTAGCAGAGATTGAGAATAAAAGGAATCTATTCTCATATTCATTGGATAATAAAGATTCAGATGTTTGCTTTCTTGTTGCAAAATTGGATGAGCATGTTATTGGAACGATTTCTTTCGGCCCTTGTGGGAGTGATATTAAAAAATGTACAAATTACCAGCTAGATACGATAGGCGAGCTGGGCAGCCTATATGTATTACCTCATTATCAAGGTCAAGGTGTGGGATCAGCTTTGATTCATGCTATGATAAAGCATCTTCATGAATTAGGGATTGAACAATTTTGTTTAGATAGTGGATACAAGCGTGCCCAAAGAAAATGGTTAAGGAAATTTGGAGAACCTTATAAAATTGTAAAAGATTATTGGGGGAAAGATTTTGACCATATGGTATGGCTTTGTAAGGTCAATGATTATGTTAAAAATTAAACGTTCCCCAACTTATACAATATGATCTACAGATAATACACTTTATGACTTGGTAGCGTATTTAACAAGAATAAGGAAATAAAAGGACCTTATAAAAAATTGGCTACATATTGGGTTTTTTCTAATTTGGTTTGGTTAGGTTCAAATAACCTATCAACTCCATTGACCATGATAGGATGAAGTTGATAGGTTAGATTCAAATCATGTAAAATATTCTAATTTTGCTTCAGGGAAAAACTTCTCCATATAAGAGTATAGATGTTTTTTTATATCTTCTTCTTCCTCTTTTTGATAAATATATTTTCCAATACCATATTTTCCCCACTTATATCTTCTTTTTTCTTCATCTAATTCTAATTTTGTCATCGGGTAGTTCTTTTCAATGACTCTTTTAGCTGGTTTGGTAAATCGATGCTGGATAAATTCAAAGGTAAGATCTTTTTTTGCTTCAGGAGGTAATTCAGCTGCCAAACGTTGAAACATCTGATAATATCCTTCCTCCCACCCTTGGTGAAGATAAATGGGGGCTACAATAAAACCAAGAGGATAACCTACTCTTGCAACTTTTCCTGCAGCTTCGATTCTTTTCTCCAAAGGGGAAGTACCTGGTTCAAAGTTTTTTATGACGTAATCAGCATTCACACTGAAACGAAACCTTGTCTTCCCATTATGTTTAGCATCCAATAGATGATCGACATGGTGGAATTTTGTAACAAATCGTAATTTGCCAAGTTCAGTTTTTCCAAAATGCTCAATGGCTCGTTTAAGAGAATGGGTCAAATGGTCAATCCCGACAATATCAGAAGTACAAGATGCTTCGAATCGTGTTATCTCTGGAGCTCGATCCTCCATGTACTTATCGGCAGCCTCAAGAATTTCATCTACATTGACGTATGTACGAATGTATGGTTTGCTTCCCATTGTGGTTTGTAAATAACAATAATGACAGTGTCCCATGCACCCCGTTGCAAATGGGATTGCATATTCAGCTGATGGCTTTGAAGTATCAAATTTAAGGGTTTTTCTAATTCCAACTACCAATGTCGACTTTGCCACTCGATACCTTTGAAAATCGTTCTCCCCCGGTAGATTTCTTACTTGGTTATGGGAAGTGGTTTGCCGAATTTCTAGATCCATCTTTTTAAATTTTTCGTATAGTTCTTTACCAAGGGGATAATTTAAAGCATCTGGTTCAAAATAGACAAGTTTAGGTGTAAATGGTTGAATCATTGTAAAACCCCTTCTGACTCATCTCCATAATAATAATTGTATGCAAGGTTTGCTTCCTCTTCCGTACGATATACAGCAATTTCATCGGTCAACGGGTAATAGGTTTCATACAAAAATAAAGCCCATTCATCTGGTTTATCAGGATTTTTTACGACTGCTGCTTCTTGAATATTGGCAACATCTTGTGTATGGGGATTCCGATAAAAAACATAGACGATATCTCCTGCTTGAAATTGTTGATGTTCCATTCTATCACCTTCATTAAAGTCAAGTCTTTTTTAGGTTTTTCTATCTTTCCTTTATTTATAATTGTTTGATATTGGAAAGGAATGTCTGTCATTCCTATAATTAATAACCTTCTTAATGATGGGTTCATACCATTAAAAAAGGAGGGGATTTCATGGATACGACAGGAGAATTTTTACAGGAAATGGTTTCACTTTATGGAATGGCCCTATTAGGCTTTATTGCGAGGAAGAGTGAAATACTTAATGAAAATGCCAATGATGTGTTAACACAATTGATTCTTTATATAACATTGCCAGCTTTGATTATATTTTCAATGGATATTTCCTTTTCAATTACGTTAGTTAAAGAATTTTTGTGGCTTACTTTCATGTCTGTTTATGTGCTTGTCTTATCCATTTTTCTAGCCATATGGATGAGAAGACTTTCTCGACTTCCAGATAAACAAAAAAGTGTATACGAAGGATTAATTATTTTTGGAAACCAAGGGTTTATTGGATATGCTGTCATATTTATTATTTTTGGGGAACAAGGAATTGTTTACTTAACAATGTTTAATATCTTTTATTTATTACTAATTTGGTCTTATGGGATCTATCTCTTTAATAAAAAAGAGACCGGCTTAAGATGGAAACCGGTCTTCCTGAATCCAGGAATTCTTTCTACAGTAGCAGGATTGGTCATTTTTTTATTACCCATACGTTTGCCTCAACTTGTTTCTAACAGTCTCGAAATAGTTGGAAAAATGACGATTCCGCTATCGATGATATTGATCGGGAGTTTAATGGCCCATGTGAAATATGAGACCCTTCTTTCCATGTTGAAAAATCTTTCCCTATGGAAAATGGCGATCGCAAAACTTTTATTCATTCCATTACTATTAATTCCGTTTGTGGTATTCTCTGTCCCAACTTCCTTGTTACTGCTGGCTGTTATTGTGTCAGGAATGCCTTCCGCACCTACGATTTCTCTCTATGCACAAAAATATGGGGGAGATGCTATTTTTTCATCTTTAGGTGTATTGCTTACGACATTTTTATGTATTTTTACCATCCCGTTTCTTTACTGGATAGTTGAATTTTTTATCATATGAAATTAAACTACTCTCTTATATAATAGCTAAGAATGATATGTATAAAAAAATTTATCCTTTTTGTATGGGAATCAGAACATTGGCTTTTTTGAAAATGATGGGAGCCAAAAAGACTCCTTGATAATACGTATATCCTTTTTGAGATGAGGAAAAAGGAAGTATTCAGTGTGTTACAGGGGCTTAGACATCCCAGGAGGTGCTATGGTGCTAAGAAGCACTACAGACGCCAGAAGAAAGGAAAGTGCTCGGAGTGCAAACGTCCATATTTTCATTAGGGGGTAGGGAATGATTTACTTTTGGGTCGGTTTAGCAGGGATGCTAGGGGCTATTTTAAGGTATTTAGTAGGTATTATGATTTTTACGGATAGCACATTTCCATATTCCACATTAATTATTAATTTAATTGGGAGCTTCCTATTGGCATGGTTAACCACTAATTTTTTTAAAAGACTATCGATCTCTCCTGATACGGCAACCATTGTTGGAACTGGATTGGTTGGGGCGTTTACCACCTTTTCCACTCTCAGTGTAGAAACTGTTCAATTGTTTCAGAATGGACATCCTTTGTTAGGGATTGTTTATGTAACCATAAGTATTTTTGGAGGATTAGGAATGTGTCGACTAGGTTTTTATATGAATCAGGAGGCGCAAGAATCATGACAGCCGTACATATTTTATTAGTTGGGCTTGGCGGATTTTTTGGAGCCATGGCTAGGTATTTTATTAGCAAGAAATTAAATGGAATAGCACCAAATCGTATACCGATGGGAACCCTCATCGTAAATTTAATAGGATCCTTTCTATTAGGAATTATTACAGGTGCTCACGCAAATGCGATGATCATGCTTTTATTGGGTACAGGATTTATGGGGGCATTTACGACATTCTCTACATTTAAACTAGAATTAATAAAACTTTACTTAAATAAGGATAACAAAAATTTTTTACTTTACATAATCATCACTTATAGTGCAGGAATGATCCTTGCTTATTTAGGATATGTGATTGGGAGCTTTATTGGGTAAACGAAATAAGTTCGTCGTACAAGACAATAGATGGGAAGGGAGAAAGTGTTCATCTATAAAACAAAATGTTTTTTATAAAATTATTTATTTTCTAAATTAAAAGAATTTTAAAAAGGAATCGTTTCCTCGTATATAATAAGATTTGAGGAGTGAAATTATTTGACCATGATGTGTCAAAATACTATATATAACTTTTGGAGGTAAGAGCAATGCAAATGACTGCAGACAATCCGAAAAATACCAAAAGTGCGTATTCAAGGACGAATCCATTTCAAGCTAAAATTCTTAAAAATATAAATTTAAATGGATCTGGTTCTAATAAAGAAACAAGACATTTAGAGTTATCATTAAAAGGTTCAGGTCTTTCTTATAAACCCGGAGATGCACTAGGTATCGTCCCTTCAAACGATCCGGAGCTTGTGGCTTCCCTTATAGAGGAAATGGGTTGGGATGAAGAAACAATTGTCACCGTTGGTAAACAAGGGGAAACAATGTCATTAAAGGAAGCGCTGACAAACCATTATGAAATCACCCTATTAACAAAGAAAATTTTACAGCAGGCTGCTTCCTTTACAGAAAATGAAGAATTGAAAAGTCTTGTGTTAGCTGAAAATGCGGACAAATTAAAAGAGTATTGCTATGGGCGTGATTTATTGGATATGTTACGGGATTTTGGTCCATGGAAAGCATCTGCCCAGGAAATCGTTTCTTTATTAAGAAAAATGCCACCACGCCTTTACTCCATTGCAAGCAGTATGGCCGCTCATCCAGATGAAGTTCATTTAACGATTGGTGCGGTACGCTATAAGGCACATGGACGTGATCGAAAAGGCGTTTGCTCAGTATTATGTGCAGAGCGTGTTCAGGAAGGAGATACACTTCCAGTCTTTGTACAGCCAAATAAACATTTCCATTTACCAGAGTCTCATGATAAAGATATCATTATGGTTGGCCCTGGTACAGGCATTGCTCCATTCCGCTCTTTTATTGAGGAACGTGCCGTAAATAAAGCAGCTGGTCGCATGTGGCTATTCTATGGTGATCAGCATAAAGCAACGGATTTCCTTTACCAAGAAGAATTGGAGAAATATCAACAAGATGGTGTATTGACGAAAATTGATACTGCATTCTCCCGCGATTCGGAACAAAAAGTGTATGTACAGCACAGAATGCTTGAACATAGCAAGGAATTATTTGAGTGGATTGAAAAAGGTGCCTATTTCTACGTCTGTGGTGATAAGGAACATATGGCCAAAGACGTTCATGAAACTCTGATTACTATCATTGAAAAAGAAGGCGCAATGCCTCGAGATGCAGCTGAAGCATATTTGAAAGAAATGCAGAAGCAGGGCCGTTATCAACGTGATGTATATTAAATAACAGAAAGTACGTTTACAAGATTATAGGGTTAAATTGCAATCCTTCGATCCGCATGGTTCGAGGGATTCTTTATGTCAAATAGATGATGGGCTTATTCATTGGAATACCTTAAATACATCTGTAATAATAGGGTGATTAACAAATAGGATGGGCCCTAATTAACAAAACGATAAAGTTTTTTTATATTTTTCTACATAAAATTACAATTATATTACATTATCGACAGTGTTATTGTATTTCATTCTTTTGGCATATAAACTAATATATAGAATTGAAACTTGAAATAATGATAGGGAACAAGAGGAGATTTAATAATGATGAAGAAATTCTTTAAATACACGGTATCGGCTGCTATTATTGCAACCATGTTTCAAACCACACCAGCTTTTGCAGAGCCGGGGGCTCCAGTAACACAAGAACAAATCAATGAGACAGAGAAACAAATTGATAGCCTTGAAACAAAGATTCAACAATTAGATGACAAAATTGTTTCAGCAATGGTGAAAAGTGAAGAGTTGAATAAAAAAATTAATTCACAACAAGAAAGAATTAATAAAACGAAGGCTGAGATAGAAGCAGCTAAAAAAGATTTAGAGAATCATAAACAAATTTATGCAGAACGGTTAAAAAGCATTCAGGCAGAAGGAAGAGTTTCAGTTGCATCATACGCTGAGTTATTATTATCCTCTGAGAATATTTCTGAGTTTTTAACTCGCTTTACTGCGATTTCAGCGATCATCCAAAGTGATACTGATTTATTGAATGGTTTAAAGGAAAAACAACTTGCTTTAAAAGAAGCTGAAGAAAGATTACATACTGAATTAGTAAAATTCCAAAAGAATAAAGAAGAATTAGCTTCTCAACAAAAACAAATTGAAGCAGATAAAAAAGAAGTGGAAAATGCATTAGCACAAGCAGAAGCACAATTGCAACAAGAGAAGGAACAATTAGCAGCTCAACAAGAAGCTGAACGTCAAGCGCAATTAGCAGCTCAACAAGAGGCTGAGCGACAAGCACAATTAGCAGCCCAGCAAGCTGCTCAATCAACTCAACAAGCTTCTGCACAGCAGCAAACAACTTCTAAGAAGGTTGCACCATCTACACCATCTGGAAATGTAGTAAGTAAGCCTAGTGGTACTGCGGCAAATAAGGTCATTTCTTATGCGAAACAATTTTTAGGTGTTCCTTATGTTTGGGGCGGAACAACTCCAAGTGGATTTGATTGTTCCGGATTTACTCAATATGTGTTCCGTAATTCTGTCGGTATCAATCTTCCAAGGGTATCTCGTGACCAGCAAAATGTAGGAAAACGTGTTCCTTTAAATGCTTTACAGCCAGGAGACTTAGTATTTAGAGGGAACCCAGCCCACCATGTTGGTATTTATATTGGTGGAGGACAATACATCCATGCTCCTCGTACGGGTGATGTGGTGAAAATTGCTTCATTTAACCCTTCCAAATTTACTAATGCTGTACGAGTATTGCATTAATGTGATTGAAAGAAATATAGACTAATAGAAAAATAAACGGCTCGGTTTTAATACTGAGCCGTTTTTTACATGTAAGAAAGTATTTTCGGTATAAAAAATGGCCTAGTGCGAGAATGCCAATAGCTCTCCCTTGTCTAAGTGTAAAAGTTTCAATCCATCCGTCTCTGACTAGGGTGTTTCCGTTTTTCTTCTTCTTCAATAGCTGAAAGTGCTAGTTTTTTTATGGTCATGTCATCCATTGGAGGATTGTGCAGACCGGCCCGTACATCACGGTAATACCGTTGCAAAGGATTGCTTCGCTGCAGACTTTTCGCTCCAACCACTCTCATCGCTTTATCGACAATCTTGATCGCAGAATTAGTAATAGTATGTTTAACTACACCAATTTCATTTTTTATAAACTTTCGGTATAATTCGTCATCATAAGCGGCGGCTACACTGTAAATTAGATGTCTCGCTCGAATTAATTCCAAATCGATTTCACCCAGCAACTGCTGAACATTCGCTAACTGACTAATGGGACCATTTAGGCTATTAGGGGAATGGTTATTGGCAAAAAAGACGGCATAATCCCTTGCTGCCTGGGCGATACCTAAGTAACAGGCGGGGATATGCAGCAGCCAGCCATTAACTTTTTCGCTCCTAGGTGTATCCGGAAGCTCCACTAGCATTGAATCATCAACAATTACATGATCAAGGACTAGGTCATGGCTGGCCGTACCTCTCATGGAAATAACATCCCATGTTTCTTCAATCGATAGTCCAGGTAAATCTTTATGTAACAAAAAAAATCCAATCCTTTGCCGTTCTTCAATCCATGCAGAGGTTAAAAAATAGGTTAACATGGGGGACATCGTAGTAAAAGTTTTCCTACCTGTCAGCACCCATCCCCCGTCTTTTTTTACAGCTTTTGTTCCAGGACGCCCCCCTCTAGTTGGACTGCCGGTTTGCACCTCAGTTGCAGCTCGATTGATTAGGGCACCTTGAAGGACTTCTTTTGCTAAAAAGCTCAATTTTTCCTCAGACCAGAGTTTTCTTTCAAATATCTCACCGATTACTCCAAGATTCCAGCCCATTGATAGAGCCGTGCTTCCATCGAAACGGGCAAGTGTTTCTTGCATAAGGACCATATCATAAACTTTGAATCCTTCACCCCCATAAGCAACGGGAATGGTAACACTTGAATACCCCATTTCTACCAAATCCTGAATATTTTCTTTTGGAAATATAGCTCGTTCATCAATATCAGCTGAGATCTCTTTGAATTTTTGTTCTTTTTTCAACAAGCGCTCCAGCCATAACTTTTGCTTTTCTGATTTAACAAATAAGTTCAATTCATTCCTCCCCCTTCTTGAAATATTTTTATTATAAATTCCAGTAGAAATGTTTAGGAATTTCTTTAAGATTAATCCAGCATTAAGTGTTGGATCTCAAAATAAAGGGCTTGGATAAACTTTTTCAGATTAATGCGGATAGGTTCAGCCCCTGCTGGATGTTTGCCTTTTAATTCTTTCATTTTTTGTCGCACAGTGTTGAAATCAAAAAATTTGGATGAATAGTTCTCAAATTTCGGATGGGAGAAATCGGTTAACCCAAGAGAAGCTAGATTGTTTAAGGAAGCATAAACGGCTCTTCGTACTCGCTGTTCAGACGCTTTTACTTCCTTTTTTACAGCATCTTCATTGGCGGATTCCCCTAACTTCTTTAATGCGATTGATCTAAATATCTCCTTTAATGGTGGAAACTCGTCGATCATTGGTTGTTCTTTTTCGTTATCATATAAAAACTGCATGATTTCAATGAGATCTTTACTGCCACTTTCTCCGGCAATGCCTAGTTCAGAAAGGAGTAATCGAGTGGAAACAGATAATGATTTCCTTCGATGAGATTTCATACCTGGCTGGTTCAAACTGAAATTCATCGCATTTTGTAATGAGCGTTGTATGTCCTGGATAGATCTTTCCATATGGATATGTTCCATGACTTTTTGTATGACAGATACGACCTCAATTTTATTAATCGGTTTTGTAATATAATAGTCAATTCCCATTAAATAGGCATGACCGATTAGATCCTTTGACTCTATCTGAGATATCATAATAATTTTCCCTGAAAATTCTGGTTTAATATTTTGAACAGTTTCAATACCATCACGAATTGGCATCAAAAGATCTATCAATAAAATATCTACATTTTTTAGGTTTAATAGTTCTTCATCTACTTCCATACCATCTGAAGCTTCACCAACTACCGTACCAAGCCCCTCTTCTTCAATAATATGACTGAGCATCCAACGAACGGATTCATCGTCATCTATGATAAAAAATCTCAAGCTAATCACCTTTTCTTGTCAGTTTTTCAATCGGCAGGCGGATGATAAAAATAGCACCGCTGCCATTTTTTGGTTCATCCAGTGTCACTTTTCCATCAAGCATTTCGACGACTTCTTTAACATAGGTTAGTCCAATACCAGTAGAGGATTTGCCGGTACTATCAAACTTAAGAGTAAATCCAGGTTTAAAGATGACCTCTTTATGGGAAGGAGGAATTCCAGGGCCGTCATCTTCAATCCGGATCGTAAGCCAATCTTCTTGTTGTTCAGCAGAAAGTATGATTTTCCCCGTTTCCATAATGGCCTCAACTGAGTTAGCAACTAGGTTATTGATAATAGAAATAAACGTATATACATGATATGGCGGGTGGGAACCGCTAGAGGAAAAATAAAAATGGATGTTTTTACCGAGTAATTCGGCATAGTTTTTATTGCTCCGAATAATAGCCTTAAAAAGCGATTCAATATCGAGATAATCATGCAGATTTTCATCGGAAATCAGTTTGGTGAGTCCGGATAAAATCCGCTGATTATCTTTTTTAATCTCGTGTACCTCACCAGCTATCCTTAAGGCTTGCTGAGGGATTTCATTTAAAGTGAATGTTTTCTTCCCTTGCTTCAATTCTTGCAAAACTTTGTAAAGGCTGTAAGATTGCTTCGTTACTTCTTCAGCGTGTTGCAGCGATTTTTTCAATAATATAGTATCTGCATAAAGATTGGATATAAGTAACATCATATGTTCGTTCCGCTTTTTCATTTCCGCTTCCCTTAGTTTGGAATCATGGAATTTCATTGTGCTAAAAAATCCAATAACAAAAAAACTTCGGAAAATAGCAATGATAAAAATTTTATAGATGGCATCCAATGTAAGAAAAGTTCCAAAGGAAAGGACTTCAATTGTTAACTCGATTAAACCTGCAGCAAAATCATTAAAAATCCCCAATACACCGATTACCCACGGACGTTGGTTATACCTGTGTATTTTTAATATAAAGAAAACAAGGGAATAGGCGACATAATATGAGAAAGATGGAAAATTGGCCTGTAAGGAATTTATCCAATCAAAAGGCTGCGGATGGAATCCGTCAAGTATCATTCGAAATATTAGAACAGATAGCCCTGTCAGTAATCCACAAAAAACAGTAGGAACCTTTCTCAGCCACAATAAAAAGAGAAAGAGGGCAGGTGGACCAAAGCTGACCCTATATATATCATTAAAGGGATAAAACTTAATTTCCCCGGCAAGTGGTACGAGAATGACCATTGCTACCAACATGAGGAGTTCATTTTTGGATAAATATTTGATGTTCACCTTTTTCCACAACCTTATTTTACTAATGATGTCTATACTAATAGTTCAATTTGTTCTGTATTAATAGTGTCGAATAAAAATATTTGTAGGTTTTTGTGGTTTTTAGTTTTTTTATGTAGTTTGTACTTTATATTTTATTTAAGTCTTACCCTCAGAGAAAACGCTCTCAGAAATTCCTGCAAATATCATAGTATATTGTAGCTTTTATTCCTTAAGAAAGAAACTATTCTATCTTTCAAATTATTAAAAAGGAAAGAGGTGCTTTAATGAAGAAAATAAGTTTAGCGTGGCAAATTCTAATTGGACTTATTCTTGGTATTGTGGTGGGTGCCATTTTTTATGGTAATCCAAATGTAGCGAAATACTTACAGCCGATTGGTGATATCTTTTTACGTCTGATTAAAATGATTGTGATTCCTATCGTTATTTCCAGCTTGATTGTTGGGGTGTCCAGTGTAGGCGATACAAAGAAGCTTGGAAAAATCGGTGGAAAATCGATTATTTACTTTGAGATTATTACCACGATTGCGATTATTGTGGGATTAATGGCAGCGAACATTTTTCAGCCAGGTGCTGGTATTGATATGGGGAGCTTACAAAAAACGGATATTAATAGCTACGTAGAAACAGCTGAATCAGTAGAAAGCCATGGAATGGCTGAAACATTTGTGAATATTGTTCCGCCAAATATTTTTAAAGCATTTGTCGATGGAAACATTTTGGCCATCATTTTCTTCTCGATCTTATTTGGTCTTGGTGTTACAGCGATAGGAGAGAAGGGGAAACCTATTATATCCTTCTTCCAAGGTGTAGCAGATACGATGTTCTGGGTAACCAATCAAGTGATGAAATTTGCTCCGTTTGGTGTATTTGCCCTCATCGGAGTTACGGTTTCAAAATTTGGTGTCGAATCATTAGTTCCGTTAGGAAAATTAGTTATCCTTGGTTATGTCACAATGGCATTCTTTGTTGTGGTCGTTCTAGGTATCGTTGCTAAATTAGTTGGTGTGAATATTTTTCATATTATTCGATTATTAAAAGATGAGTTAATTTTGGCTTATTCGACTTCAAGTTCTGAAACGGTATTGCCAAAATTGATGGAGAAAATGGAGAAGTTCGGTTGTCCGAAATCTATTACATCCTTTGTTATTCCGACAGGTTACTCTTTTAATCTGGATGGTTCTACCCTTTATCAAGCATTAGCGGCATTGTTTATTGCCCAAATGTATGGGGTTGATTTATCTATTGCAGACCAGATTTCCTTAATGCTTGTGTTAATGGTGACTTCAAAAGGAATTGCTGGTGTTCCGGGCGTTTCGTTTGTTGTACTACTAGCAACATTAGGAACAGTTGGGATTCCAATTGAAGGTCTAGCATTTATCGCTGGTATTGACCGGATTCTTGATATGGCAAGAACAGTGGTAAATGTCATTGGTAACTCATTGGCAGCCGTAGTTATGTCTAAATGGGAAGGCGAATTTGACAAAGAACAAGCCAAGTCTTATCTAGCAACATTAAATGAATCTAAGCAGCAAGCTGCTTAATATAATGTAAAAAGCCGATTATTTACAAGAATCTATGAATCTTGTAATATAATCGGCTTTTACCAATTGGTATAAAAAACATTAGGATGAATCTTTCAATACGTAACGAGTTTCTATCATCTCTGTATTACATTGGTGGGATCGCAAACTAAAGAAAGGCTCTGGTACATAAGCACAACCAAAGCCATCGCTTTTGAAGAAAACCAAACGACGGTACGGCTTGCGCCATTGTTAATGGAAGAGTTAACTATTCTTCCTGATCAAGCCATTCAATGGATATGGTCAACTTATTTGCTCCATAGTCTATTTTGTGACTGATTTTAAATTCCATGTCCTCATCTGGCATGTTAATTTTTTTCCCTCTTACTTGAAAAGTATCAGATTCAAGCTGACTAGCTACCCTTTTTAATAGCTCTGCAAAATGTAATCTTCTTCCTACAAATTCTTCTTCTAATCTCATCATTTACCACCTCACCTTAATTTAATTGTAATAATTGCCTTAAAACGGGCATCTTGTCTTTTTCAACGTTAAAAGTTTTTAAAAGCTTCCTTATTTCTCCGTCTTCTCCCTTTTTAAATGGCTTTTTCACATAGCCATAAAACTTATGCGGGAATAATAGATCGATATAAATGATTTTTCGTTGCTCTTCAGTTAACGGTAAGACGGATGCGTAGCAATTAATTAAATGTTCGACTAGGTTCAAATCCCAGCTTTCTAATTCCGCCATACGTTTAAAAATCAGCTTTCTGACATCGCGGAGAGGAATGTCATAGGCTAAATTATCAAGGTCTAATACATAAACTCCTTCCTTTGTATGAAGGGCATTTCCTTTACCATAATCCTGGTGGCACATGTAGCCATATTCACCAATTTCTTTTACCCATTCATGATAGCAAGAACGATCAAGGAGCTGTACGGATTTCTCGGCCATTTCAATGACTTCATCAGCGATGCTTAAATAAGCTTGATGAAAGGGGGTATTTTGTTGTTCTGAAACGGATTTCCATTGCTTTAATTCCTCTAGCATTTTTTTGAAGTTGTCAGGCCATACCCCCATACGATTATATGTTTCACAGTCAGGTGGAGGGACAAATCCAACCGTATCTTTATGAAATTGAGCTAATCCCTTTAATCCTATTTCAAGATGTTCTTGATTTTTTTCCATATCTAAGTCTGTGCCCTCAATCCAGCTATAAAGCACAAGGGCGTATCCTTCATGGACAAAATAGAGATTGTTATCCTTCGTTGGAATAATAGCTGCAACGAGAGCTCCTTTAGAAGAAAGATAGGCTTGGGCACTAGTAGTAAATTTAACAATGGGGAGGGACTTTCTAATTCGCTTTAAACAAAAAATTCCTTCAGTGGTTTCTACTTTCCAAACGGTTTTGATTCCTCCGCCTTGGATGATTTCAATGTTCGTTAGTTGGAGGTGAGGATAATTTTCAGCCATTAATTGTTTTCCTAATTCAAGGTCACGCATTGTTTCATCCATGCTGGGTCACCTCATCGAGGCGAGTAAGGAATTCTTGTAGTACTGCTTCTTTACTCAGTTCGGTAGCAATCATATCACTTAATTTTGAAATATGTTTTTGTGCTGTCCATTTTGGTTCTCGATTTTCGTAATATTTGGAAACTTGTCCATAAATTAAATGTGGAAATTGAATATCTGCCGCTAGAATGGCGAATTGATCCTTTGTTAAAGGATTCACTTCTTGGTAGGCTTTCATCATTTTCATCATTAGTTCGATATCCCAAGCCTTTCTTTTCTTCATGACTTTGTTTAAAATTTTTCTCATGTCCCGAACCGGAAGATCGACAGTTAAGGAGTCCATATCATAAACATATAAATGGTCGTCACTTCCGATAGCCAAATTTCCGGCTGCGAAATCTTGGTGGCATAAAGTTTTCGTCTTTTTCGTTTCTTCCACCCACTGATCAAAGACTGGATTATCTAACATGGACAGGGCGGTTTGACATTGCTGTAAAAAAGTATCTGCATGCGCTAAAAATTTCTTGTCAAATTCTGATTGTTCCTCGACTTGAGATCTTTGTTCCTTCCAAGACAATAACCGTTCATATCTTCTTTGCAGATCCGATTTCCATTCAAGCAATAAGAACGATGGAAATTTGCCAGTAGGTGATTCAATTCCTTTTGAAGCTTTGTGAAAAGAGGCCATGCCCCTTAAAATCATTAGCAGTTCATTTTCATGTTTATACTCGGGTTGTCTTCCGTGCACTGCTTCAAAAACCACGAAATATTCGCCATCCAGCTTTACAAATCCTTCTCCCGTACGGGTTTTCAATACGCCTGGTGTATGAATTCCATTGTTTCTCAAATAGTCAATTGCATGAATCATGAATGAAATATGATCCTCAGCGAAGGGAACTTTCTTCATGATCACCTCGCCAATATCTGTTTCAATGGACCATACCGCTTTTTTACCTTTATAAGACAGCAAATAAATATTTTTCATTTCTAGTGGATAATGGGAAATAACTTTTTTTACAACTTCCGAAAAAATCGTATCCATTTTGACCCTCCTTAAGATTCATTCTTATTCCAAGCAGACAGATAGAGGTTTTCTAAGCGTTCTGCTACATGTTCAAATCCAAAATTAGCTTCGACGAATGCTCTGCCGGTTTTGGCAATTCTTTTTGCTTCCTTTTCATTGGATAATAAAAATAAAATGGCTTCTGTAAAAGCATCCGGATTTGTATAGTCTTCAATAAGGATTCCGTTATTGAGATGGTTCAAAATCTCCCCGTTGCCACCCCGATTCGTTGTAATAACAGGCAATCCACTGCCCATGGCTTCATAATGCACTCTGGCTAATGGTTCCTGCCATTGTGAACTACATACAAAAATATCCCCAATTAGATAATGGGATGGTATTTGGCTAGGGGGGACAAAACCAGTAAAGATGACCTTATTCTCTCCGAGCGTTTCAGCAAGATGGCGAAGTCCTAATCCGTATTCATCCATCCGATCGTTGCTAAACCATTTGCTTCCGACAATAACTAATACGGCATCAGGAAATTTCTGAATAACTGGTTTCATTGCTTGAATGAGGACATCTGGCCCTTTCACCTTGCTTAAGCGGCCAACAAATAAAATCACTTTTTTTCCTTCTACACCATACTTTTTCCGTAATTCGTTTCTTATCACTTGTGCATATTGATCCCAAACTGGTTTATAGTTGCTTAAATTAATTCCGGAATAGACAGCTTTCACTTTCCCTTTGGCTGAAGGGAACCGGTCAGTTATGGTTTTACCAATGTACTCGCTAATGGACATAATTTTATCTACGGCTTGAATGACTAAATTTCCTAACTCAAAGGAAATTTTATCTTCTCGGAACATTTCATTGTGAAGACTCAATACGAACCGGCTGTCTGGCATAGCGGCTTTGTAGAAAAGTAAATCACGGGGACGATTGAATACGTGAATGACATCATAAAATTCTTTGTTTTTGGACTTAGCTTCCAGTTCCTTTGCAACATTGAAGATATAATTCTCTTTGGGAACCCGAATGTATTCAACCCCATTTACCACTTCATAGTCAGAAAGTTCAGGGTCAGTAATACAATAAATCGTTAATTCGTGTTTTTGGCTTATATAGGGAGTTACGCCATCGATTAATATTTGTATGGCTCCTCCTCTGATAGGAGGTACGGTTAGCATTTCCGTACAAATCATAGCGATCTTTATGGGAAACAGCTCCTTTCCATTCATGAGGATTTTTCGTATGTTAAGTTCAACTTATGATCAACGATGTTACAATCAGTGATTCTTTTAAAATAGTGAACTGATTGAACTTGACTATGAAAAATTCTTATATTTATTAGATTCGTTGTGGGAAATATTTGAAACGGACAAAGGCTTATTTTTTTATTTTTTGTTTGTGGTGTTTGGGAGAGGAATTTGAAATACTCCGCTAAACATAGTTTATGTTCAACAGGATAAGGATGGGAATGTACCTTGCGAAAAATGATTGTGGATATGGTTCTTATTAAGGCGGGAATAATTGCTGAATTTGTAGAAAAATTATTGGTAAATTTTTAGAAATATCGGAATAGATTAAAGTTAGGATTGCCATAAATCTGCTTAATCGTAAGAATGTCTTAGGTTTTGAAAAACTGAAGGGGAGGAGAATAAAATTGGCGAAAAACAAAAATAACATTATGCTCAAAGAGGATGATGTATTGGGAGAAAAATTGGAATATCAAAAGTCATTTCAAACGATCTTGGGTTCATTATCCAATGATTTTGTTATAAAACTGGAAAGTGAATTCGTGTCAGAGGAATCATCTGATGAAATCGAATCAGCAGACGAAGAATCGGAAGATGGATTAACAGAAGAGGAATCAGGTGATGAATCAACAGAAGAAGAATCAGAAGATGGAATATTGTTCGAAGAATCAGGGGATGAATCGACAGAGGAAGAATCAGAAGACGGAGTATTATTTGAAGAGTCAGGAGATGAATCGACAGAGGAAGAATCTGAAGCAGGATTATTTTTTGAAGAATCAGGCGATGAATCAACCGAAGAGGAGTCAGGAGACGGAGACGAGTCAAGTGAATAATTCAAACCTATGTATAGGCCGTAAAATCTCATGTCAGTAAAATGAGATAATAGAAAAACAGGTACAGAAATAAGCTATTAATATTATTTTTGCCTTTCCGTATAAACCAGGACAGGGCTAGGAGAAGTGTAACCCGTGTGATTCTATAGTTTACGTATTAACGGACAGATGAATGCTGTCCGTTTACTAGTTTTTATCATTTCTTTGGTAGGTTCATGCCGAAAAATCCTCCTTAGCAAAAATTGTATTTTCTAATTTTTGTCAAGGAGGAGTGAACACCAACTAATCTACACCCATTTCCTTACCGTCTTAGAACGGGGTATATGGGGTTTTTTACGTTTTTCAAGGTTATGCTGATTCATTTTTCCGTTTATCATCTTTTCTTTTTTTGTCTTTTTTCAATTTTTCTTTCAGCTTTTTCTGTTCTTTTTTCAATTTCTCTTCGCGTTTTTTCTGTTCTTTCTTCGATTTCTTATCCAGCTTTTTCTGATCTTTTTTCGATTTCTTTTTCTCTGATTTAATTGATGGGGTGCTTTCCGGTTGGCTATACGCTTTATCCTTTAATTTTGTCATAATTACTTGTTCTGGTTGTTCGAAGGATATAGTATTGATATCTGTCAATTCTGTAACTGTAGATTGCATTGAATCTTCCCAGAACTTGAGCAATTCTGAGGCTACCCTATCCCATCTATACTTAGAAACAGCAAGATTCCTTCCTTCTTCTCCCATTTTTTTTATTAATAATTTATTTGAAAGAATTGCAGAGATCGCATCCACAAATCCTTTTGGATCTTCCGGATTTTTTACGATCAATCCATTTACTCCTTCTATGATTACTTCTGGATTGCCTCCTCTTGCCGTCGTAACAATCGGAAGGCCAGCAGCCATCGCCTCATAGTGAACCCTAGCAAGAGGTTCTTGCCATTGTGACGTACACACAAATAAATCGGCTGCCGCAAACCAGTTTTGAATCTCATCTTGTGCGACATAGCCTGTCGTTACAACTGGTATCGGAAGTCTCTTTGCCAAAGCTCGAACATAGGCAACATAATCAGATATACCCTCTTGACTAAACCATTTACTTCCCACAATTACTAAAGCTAAATTCTTGAATTTTTTTGAAAGGTCTGGCAGGGCTCTTATCAATCGGTCGACCCCTTTGTTATGCGATAGTCTGCCTGCAAATAATATGACCGTTTTGTTCTCCAACCCGTGCGCTTTTCTAATCTCATTTCTTCGTTTTTGCATCTTTGGATGATTCCCGGGAAGAAATCGTTCAGAATCGACTCCAGAATAAATCGTTCTAATTTTAGCTGAGGATTGAGGATAAAGCTCACGAATCACATTTCCCACATAGTCGCTAACAGTTACGATTTGCGATACATGCTCCAATACGGCTGTGGCTTCTTCAGGAGAAATTTTTTCTGGATTAAACATATCATTATGCATACTTAAGGTGATTCTTGAATTGGGAGCTACATTTTTTATAGGGAGGACAAGGCGTGGACGATTGAAAATATGGATAAGGTCGAACTCATTTGCTTCAACAAATTTAACGACGTGTTCTTTGTATATTTCAAAAACCATGCCAGGAACACGTACATATCGAATCCCATTTACCGTTTCTTGATCGGAAAGTTGTGAATTGCTTATACCTAAAACGGTGATATCATGAACTTTGCTTAAATATGGAAGTGTTCCAGCAATATAAGTTTGAATTGCTCCGCCTAAGATGGGAGGGATTGGAAGTTTTTCAGTGCCAATCATTAGAATTTTCATTTCGTTTTTACTCCCTTCCAGTCATCTTTAATCTCATTTAATACAGGCCATTTCGACTGATCCGTTTCGATAATGGTTTGAATCAATTGTGCCGTTTGTTCATTTAAAAAAACTTCAGGTTCATACACAGCTTCTTTTAAGTTTTTGTAAAATTCATTTGGCAGGGATAAATCGATCATTAAGATTTCATACAGCTGTGGTGAAATGGGGTTTGCTTCATGGTAGGTTGCTATCATTTCTCTTACCCAAGTAGTGTCCCATTTCATTAGATCTGCCATGGTTCCACTAATAAGCTTTCTTAAATCTCGAATTGGAAGGTCATAAGCGACACCATCTAGGTCAATAATCCACATTCCGTTTTTTCCCATTTGGCCATTGGACCATCCATAATCTTGGTGAACAAGTCCCCAGTAGGCATTCCCTTGTTGTACTAAGTCATAATAACTCGATTGGTTGAGGCTGTTTATACTTTGAATGGCTTGTTGTTCGAATTTCTCTACCCCATTCAGCAGATGGCTGCTTGCCGGCATATCACTATACACTTTGGCAATGTTTCTTAACCAATCCATTTTTTTAAGAACTTTTTCATATGTTTTAGGCCATTTATAAAGCCTTGAGGCAATTTCAGCGTTTTGGGGAGGAACATATCCCTTACTTAAACGGTGAAATTCGCCAAGGGCGTAGCAAAGCTGTTTTGCGCCTTCTAAATCTTTTGTCACAGGTGTTAAAGGTTCAATCCATTCTGCAACGAACCATAGCTTACCACCGGCTTCAACAAAGTTTTTTCCGTCCTTAGTTTTGATAATGGGTGGTACCCTTGCTGCTTGGACATCTACCAAATATTCTTGCGCTCCTAAACTAAATAAGCTTCTTGTTGGTCTCCGATGCAGTAATTTTAAACTTTTGGGACCTGATTTCGTTTCAAGTTTCCAAATGGCACCACCCTTATCTGGTTTAGTAGTAATGATCTGCATGTTCCGAACGGATAAGTCATAATGTTTAAGAACCAGGTGTGCCAGATTTTCAATATATTCTGGAACAAAAAAATCATGAGTCGTTTCATCAACGATCCATGGTTCAATTATTAACTCCGCCATACTATCCCCCCTAAAAATCGAAAATCATTTTATTATTGAATTGTGTTTATTGACTATCTTCCTTTTTAGTAACTTATGTTAAAAAATCTTTTTTGTATAGGGTAGCTAAACCAATTACGGAACATTTGTTTATTTTTTTAATCGTGAGTCGGGTGGTAACTCCTATAACTGAATTTTGTCAATAATGTGCTAATAATTGACAAAATTTGAGATAAAATGTAATATAGTACTATAGTAGTAGGTAATTAGTTTGTGTATATTACAATATGGATCATAAAAATTGGTACACCTATTTTAGTGATGCAAATATTTATACAGCATGAAAGACAGCGGTACAAAAATTTGGTGACTGCTGTTTTTTTATAAACAAAATTTCTTAATAGTTAGGAGGGATGAAATGAATTTTATTGCTCATATCCGTGAAAGTGATAAGCAAATACAAACAGTGGAAGAGCATTTACTAGGAGTAAAAGAATTAGCAGAAACTTATGGAGAAAAACTTGGTATTAAGCATTTAACGGGCCTTGCTGGGATGCTCCATGATATGGGGAAATACTCCGATGAATTTAGAAATTACATATTAGAAGCAGTTAATAATCATAATGCTCCTCCCAAACGAGGTAGTGTAGATCATTCAACTGCTGGGGGAAAACTATTGTATGAATTGTACCATATTGGAAAAAACATTAATCCATATAAGGCAATTTTGGCAGAGATTGTAGGTAATGCGATTATCTCCCATCATTCATACCTTCAAGATTTTTTAAGCCCAGATTTAGAATCAAATTATTTAAAAAGAGTAAGAGATAAAGAGCTTTCTGAATATGCAAAGTCAAAGGAAACTTTTTTTAAACATGTAATGAATGAAATAGATTTTCATTCTTATGTGCAAAAAGCGGCAGAAGAACTTGAAAAATTTTTAGGAAAAGAAACACCTGACAATTGGGGCAGACAATTAATGTTTTTAACTAAATTCATCTTTAGTGCCTTAATTGATGCTGATCGAACAAACACACGATTATTTGAAGAGAACAAAAATGATTCTAGTGTAAAGGACTATAAAAAATTATTTGATACTTATTACAAGCGGCTAATGAAGAAAATTGAATCATTTAAATCGCATCCTCAGGCAAATAATCCTATTAATCTATTAAGAGCAAGTATGTCCGATCAATGTGATCAATTTGCAGAGAATCCGTCTGGTATCTACACATTATCAATCCCTACTGGGGGAGGAAAAACATTAGCCAGTTTAAGATATGCACTTAAACACGCGAAATTATATAACAAAAAACGAATCATTTATGTTGTGCCCTTTACAACCATTATTGAGCAAAATGCTGAAGAAGTTAGAAAGATATTATTGGATGATGTCAATATTTTAGAACATCATTCCAATGTTATTGAAGATGAAAATGTAGATGATGAAAGTCTATCTGGTAGGATGAGCGTACATCAGAGATTGAAGCTAGCTAAGGATAATTGGGACTCTCCCATTATTTTTACAACGATGGTACAGTTTTTGAATGTATTTTATGCGAAAGGAAGTAGGTATATTAGAAGACTACATAACTTAAGTGAGTCAGTAATAATTTTTGACGAGGTACAAAAGGTACCGATTTCATGTGTATCTTTGTTCAACTATGCATTAAATTATTTAAAAGAATATGCCCAATCAAGCATTATACTCTGTACTGCCACCCAGCCTGCATTGGACTTTGTTGAACATAAATTGGAAATAAATACGGAAGCAGAAATTATTAGAAATTTAGAAGATGTTATTGAGGCTTTTAAGCGGGTAGAAATAGTAGATTTAGCAACAAAAGAATCATATGACAATAACAAACTTGCTGATTTTATTGAAACTAAAATAGAAGAAGTCCAAAGTGTTTTAGTCATCCTTAATACGAAGTCGGTTGTAAAGAACCTTTATAATCTCTTAAAAGAAAGATATAAGGGAATTTCTATTTACCACTTAAGTACATCAATGTGTGCGGCACATAGGAATACAATATTTGATGAAATTAGAAGTAAGCTTAAAAAAGGCGATAAAATCATTTGTATTAGCACACAATTAATTGAAGCAGGGGTTGATGTAAGTTTTGAGTGTGTCATTCGTTCTTTGGCAGGTTTAGACTCAATTGCACAAGCAGCAGGTAGATGTAATCGTCATGGGGAAAAAGGTATCAAAAATGTTTATGTGATTGATCATGTGGAAGAAAATCTTGACCGATTAAACGAAATTAAGATTGGTAAAGAGATATCTAAAAAAATATTGATTGATAGGAAACGGGACCCATCAACCCATGGAGGTAATATTTTATCTAAACAAGCAATGGAAAGATATTTTCAAGGGTATTATACGGAATTAAACTCCAATTTGAATTTTTTTATTCGGAAATTACAGAGGGAAATGACGGAATTATTGACAGCCATAAAAGAACAATCAAGTTACCATCGCGCATACCGTAACAGGGAAGGTAAGAATCTTCCATTGTTTTTGATAAATAGTTATGGAACTGCTGGGAAATACTTTCATGTCATTGATAATGAAACAACATCAGTCATCGTTCCTTACTCAAAAGGAAAGGATATTATTACAGAATTAAGTAGCAATGGCTCTATCAGTGATGTGACTAGTTTATTACGGAAAGCCCAGCAGTATACTATTAATCTTTATAAAAATGAACTAAATAATTTATCGAAAAATGGGGGGATAGTAAGTTATTTGGATGGTAAAATTTTTGCCTTAAAAGAAGGGGCTTATAATAAAGAATTTGGACTAAATATCGAAAATGATAGTGTTCTTGATTCGCTTGTGTTTTAAAAAACTATCTATATCAAAATTGGTTTTCAATTGACATAAAATAAATTTCAATTCGCGTTTACCTAGCAACATTATTAATATATTACAAAAAAACATATTTTTTTGTAGATGTAGCATAAAAAAATAAGGAGGTGAGGAAATGAGAAATAGCATAGAATTTGAAGTTTATGGAAAATATGCTTTATTCACTGATCCATTAACTAAGATGGGGGGAGAAAAGCTTTCGTATCAAGTTCCAACATACCAAGCTCTAAAGGGGATTGTGGAATCTATTTACTGGAAGCCCACTTTATTAATGGTTGTAGATGAAGTTCGTGTGATGAATCCCATTCGAATGGAGTCCAAAGGAGTAAGGCCAATTGAATATGGTGGAGGAAATACACTTGCCTACTACACTTATTTAAAAGACGTTCGTTACCAAGTGAGAGCCCATTTTATTTTTAATCCTCATCGTCCAGATTTGGCCTTTGATCGCAATGAACACAAACACCATAATATTATGAAACGTTCCCTTCGAGCTGGTGGCCGAAGAGATATTTTCCTTGGAACAAGAGAATGCCAAGGCTATGTAGAACCATGTGTGTTTGGTGAAGGGGTTGGTTTTTACGATAATTATGGAGAAATAAATTTGGGCACTATGGTTCATGGCATTAATTATCCCGATGAAACCGGCAGAAATCAAATGGAAGTCCGCTTGTGGAATCCGGTAATGAAGAATGGAGTTATTCAATTTATTCGTCCTGATCAGTGTACACAAATACGTAAAATTAAAGAAATAAAAGCAAAGAGTTTTGATCAATCAAATGTGGAATCATCAGAAGTATTATTCAAACAATTAGAAGGGGAGGTGAAGGAATGAGTTGGTTATTTAATTTGTATCAAACTTATGAATCAAATTTGGGTCAAGTAGGTGTAATTGAAAAGAAGTATAACGAACAGGAATATACACTTTTGCCTATTTCTCACACCACCCAAAATGCTCATATCGAAGTAGAAATAACGGAAGATGGAGAATTCCATTCAGCAAAGGTTGTTGATAAAAATGATGCAAATACTCTAATCCCTTGTACGGAAAGCTCAGCAAGTCGATCCGGTTCAAAAATAGCACCATATCCACTGCACGATAAATTAAGTTATGTGGCGGGGGATTTTAAAGCATATGGAGGAAAAATAAAAAAAGAAGAGCCATTTACATATTATATTGAGCAATTAGAAAAATGGGCTAAATCGCCATATGCTACTCCAAAAGTAAGAAGTATTTTTACTTATTTGGCAAAGAAAAGATTAATTAATGATTTAGTTCAAGAAAAAATTTTGTTTCTAGATGCCAATGGACAGTTAATAAAATCATGGGATAAGAGGTATGAAGCTTTACATGGAGAAAAGCCAGCAATATTTTCGGTCATTGCAGGCGATCAGGAAAGCGCTTTTGTTCGATTTAATGTTTATTCTCCTGATAAAGTATTAACAAAAGTTTGGAAAGATGTCGAGATGTACGATTCTTTCATTCGATATTATCAAGATTCGTTGGGTGAGGAGGATCTTTGTTTTGTAACAGGAATAAGGTTGCCATGTACTGATAGACATGCAAATAAGATACGGAATGCTGCAGATAAAGCAAAATTAATTTCAGCAAACGATACCAGCGGTTTTACGTTCAGAGGCAGATTTAATAAGGGACATGAGGTGGCAAGTATTAGTTATGAAGTGTCTCAAAAGGCACATAATGCTCTTAAATGGTTGATAAATAGACAAGGGAAAACCATTGATAATCGTGTTTTCCTTGTATGGGGAAACGATGACCTTGATGTACCTGATGTGACTGAAGATTCCTTTGATCTTTTATCAATTGGAATATCTACTAATGAAAAAAACGAGAAAATTTTTTATACAGGTCAAGATTTTGCAAATGAGGTATCCAAAGCGATAGACGGTTATAGGAATAATTTATCGACTAAATCGAATGTCAATATAATTATTCTGGATTCAGCTACAACTGGACGATTGGCGGTGCTTTACTTTCGTAACTTGCATAAAGAACAATATTTGGACAGGCTTGCCAAGTGGCATTCTACATGCGTGTGGCTGCATCGCTATCGAAAAAATGACAAAGGCGAAAATGTTCCTTTTTATGGAGCGCCGTCAACAAAAGATATTGCCTATGCAGCATATGGACCAAAGGCAAATGAGAAAGTTGTCAAGGGACTAATGGAACGTATGCTTCCTTGTATAGTTGATGAGAAAAAAATACCTTTGGATATTATTAAAAGCGCATTTTATCGAGCTTCTAATCCAGTATCGTTGGAAAAATGGGAATGGGAGAAAACACTAAGCGTTACATGTGCCTTAATCAATAAGCAGGAGGGTTTGGATGTGGCATTAGATAATGAAAATAATGATCGTGACTACTTATTCGGTCGTCTATTAGCCATTGCTGATGTATTGGAAAGGCGTGCTTTAGGATCCGATGAAACAAGAGCTACTAATGCAATAAGATACATGAACTCTTTTTCAAAACATCCAGCAAGAACTTGGAAAACGATTCAAGAAAGCTTGCAACCTTATCAAGCACGTCTTGGAACAAAGGCAAAGTATTTATCTAATTTAATAGATGAAGTGGCTTCTAGAATCCAATTTGAAGATTTTAATAATAAATCATTATCAGGTAAATATTTATTAGGTTTTTACAGTCAACGACATGATTTATATCAGAAAAGGGAAAAAGTGAATGTTGATGAGCAACCATCTATTTAAAAGGAGGAGAAAAGAATATGACTATTTTAGACCATAAAATTGATTTTGCCGTTGTATTTTCTGTTACGAAAGCCAATCCAAACGGGGATCCTTTGAATGGAAATCGTCCAAGACAAAATTATGATGGGCATGGTGAGATTTCTGATGTAGCAATTAAGAGAAAGATTAGAAACCGTTTGCAAGATATGGGTGAATCTATTTTTGTTCAGTCCAATGATAGGGCGACAGATAATTTTAAAAGCTTAAGAGAGCGTGCGGAATCGAATGCTGCACTTGAGAGAATATTAAAATCTAAAAATAGTTCTAGCGATGATTTTGCGGCGATTGCTTGTGAACAATGGATTGATGTCCGTAGTTTCGGGCAAGTATTTGCATTTAAAGGTTCAGGCAATGGTTCAGGCGTATCTGTAGGTGTGAGAGGCCCGGTATCTATCCATATAGCAACGAGTGTTAACCCTATTGACATTACCAGCATGCAAATTACAAAAAGTGTAAACTCTGAACCTGGGAAGGAAAAAGGGTCTGATACAATGGGGATGAAACATCGCGTTGATTTTGGATTATATGTTTTCTATGGTAGCATTAATACTCAACTAGCAGAAAAAACAAGATTTACAAGTGAGGATGCGGAAAAAATAAAGCAAGCACTTGTAACTTTATTTGAAAATGATGCTTCATCTGCCAGACCTGATGGAAGTATGGAAGTACATAAGGTTTACTGGTGGGAACATAATTCTAAACTTGGTCAATATTCCTCTGCAAAAGTACATCGTTCATTACAAATTAAGCCCATTGTGGAGAATCCAAAGTCTTTTGAAGATTTTTCTATTTCGTTAAAAGAATTAGATGGTTTAAAGGTAGAAGTAATTGATGGATTATAAAGATGAAGATAGTTATTTGATGTTATCCGGCATCCAGCATTTTCAGTTTTGTAAGCGTCAATGGGCACTCATTCATATTGAGCAGCAATGGGAAGAAAATGTTAGGACCGTGGAAGGGCAATATCTTCATCAGAAAGCGGATCAGCCATTTATTAGAGAAAAACGAAGGGATAAACTCATTGTACGAGGGATGCCTGTAAAATCAAATGAATTAAAAATTACAGGTATTTGTGATGTAGTAGAGTTTATTAAAGATAAGAACGGTGTTGAAATAAAGGGAGAGGAAGGAAAATATATAGCTTATCCCGTCGAATATAAACGTGGTAAGCCTAAAAAAAATGATGAGGATATTTTACAATTAACAGCTCAGGCAATGTGTTTAGAGGAAATGCTGTTATGTGAGATTCAAAAAGGTTACATGTTTTATCATGAGATTAAACACAGAGTTGAGGTTTCCTTAACTATTGAACTTAAAAATAAAGTAAGATCGATCTTCGAAGAAATGCAGGATTATTACAAGCGAAGACATACACCAAAGGTAAAAACAGGATCATTCTGTGGTAGCTGCTCCCTTCAAAATATTTGCTTACCCAAAATTATGAATAAAAGATCTGTTAAAAGTTACATTGAAGGGAGTATTCGTGATTGAAAAAGTTGCTGAATACATTATTTATCAATCAGTCGGATGTTTATTTATCATTAGACGGAGAAAATATTGTACTACTTAAGGACCAAGAGCAATTAGGAAGATTACCACTTCATAATTTGGAATCCATTGTAACCTTTGGTTATACAGGTGCCAGCCCGGCTCTTATGGGATATTGTGCAGAAAGAAATATTTCATTAGTGTTTTTTACAATGAACGGACGATTTTTAGCACGAGTAATCGGGAAAAGCAGGGGGAATGTTGTTTTAAGAAAGAAACAATATCGGGTTTCAGATGATGAAAAAGCTTCAGCAAAAATCGCTCGGAATTTTATCTGTGGAAAGATATACAATAATAAATGGATATTAGAAAGAATGACTAGAGATTATCCATTAAGAGTAGATGTTACTCATTTTAAAGAGGTTTCTAAACATTTATCTTCAATTCTACTAGAAGTAAGAGAGTGTGAGGATTTAGAAAGATTAAGAGGGTTGGAAGGACAAGCAGCCAGCAGTTACTATAAGTTGTTTGATCAAATGATATTACAACAAAAAGAGGATTTTTATTTCCGTTCCCGTTCCAGAAGACCACCGTTAGATAATGTGAATGCCATGCTTTCATTTGCCTATACGTTATTAGCCAATGATATAGCCTCTGCGTTAGAGGGAGTCGGACTGGATGCCTATGTTGGTTTTTTACATCGAGATCGGCCTGGAAGAGCTTCGTTAGCATTAGATGTTATGGAGGAGCTTCGAGGTGTTTATGTAGATAGGTTTGTTTTATCACTTATAAATAAAAGAATTGTTAATAAAGATGATTTTTTTAAAAAAGAAAATGGAGCAGTTATTATGACAGAAGGTGCTCGAAAAAAATTATTAGCCGCTTGGCAAAATAGAAAGCAAGAGAAGATAACTCATCCTTTTCTAGGAGAGAAATTACAATGGGGATTAGTTCCACATGCTCAAGCATTATTATTGGCACGCTTTTTACGTAATGATTTAGATGAGTACCCACCATTTCTTTGGAAGTAGGTGTATCATTTGTTAGTATTAATTACTTATGATGTTTCTACTGTAAGTAGTGGAGGGAAGAAACGTCTAAGGAAAGTAGCAAAGGAATGTCAAAATTATGGCCAAAGAGTTCAAAATTCCGTATTTGAATGTAATTTAGATGCCTCTCAATTTGCTGCATTAAAGTTTAAACTTGCTGATATTATCGACAAAAATCAGGATAGTCTCAGATTCTATCAGTTAGGGAAGAATTATAAAACAAAAGTTGAACATATTGGCATTAAAGAATCAATTGATTTAGATAGTCCAATAATATTCTAGTGCGAATGTATAGTGCACATAAATTTCTTATTACTTTCGCACCTGAAATTCTTGTTCTTTTTTGTTGGAATTTGTCGTTTTTTTCATTATGTTCTTTATTTAATTAAAGAAAATAGTGTCTTTTTAATCAAAAATATGCTAATTTATATTTTTTTGATTAAAAATCGCTGTCGCACTCCTCGTGAGTGCGTGGATTGAAATACGTGGTTTACCGATAGCGAACTGGACGGCAAGGAGTCGCACTCCTCGTGAGTGCGTGGATTGAAATTCGAAAGTGATAGACGCAAACGACGTGGCGGCATTGTCGCACTCCTCGTGAGTGCGTGGATTGAAATTACAAGAAAATGACGGACAAAATTCTAGCGAAGGACGTCGCACTCCTCGTGAGTGCGTGGATTGAAATGAAAGTCGTCTACATGAAACGAGTTGACCGTTAAGTCGCACTCCTCGTGAGTGCGTGGATTGAAATCTTGATAACTCAACATTCACATATCCAGGCTCGCGTCGCACTCCTCGTGAGTGCGTGGATTGAAATCGTATTTCTTCGTCAGTAGCTTTGCGGAAATATTGTCGCACTCCTCGTGAGTGCGTGGATTGAAATAATTTATCGAAGGTGGTGCGACTATCGCAGGCGGACGTCGCACTCCTCGTGAGTGCGTGGATTGAAATTCTCATCGCCAACCAAATAATCGATAATACGCCCGTCGCACTCCTCGTGAGTGCGTGGATTGAAATGCTTTGAAATACTACTGTCACAAAGTTTATAAGTGTCGCACTCCTCGTGAGTGCGTGGATTGAAATCTTTAGGCATGAAGCTTGTGCCACTGAATATTAAAGTCGCACTCCTCGTGAGTGCGTGGATTGAAATAATCTTTGCAGGGATTTCATTTTGTCCCCTAAACGTCGCACTCCTCGTGAGTGCGTGGATTGAAATATTGACAACCGCCCCTGCATATTGGAAGGCCTTTTGTCGCACTCCTCGTGAGTGCGTGGATTGAAATCTTTATAAGAACCGTTATATACCGGACAACCCCGGTCGCACTCCTCGTGAGTGCGTGGATTGAAATAATAAGTTCCTGCTCGTGGTCGTGTATCATGTCACGTCGCACTCCTCGTGAGTGCGTGGATTGAAATGATTTCGGACTCTAGCCAGTCGAACAGCGAAAATAGTCGCACTCCTCGTGAGTGCGTGGATTGAAATATAATATAACCTCCTGACCCTTATACTATTAATGTCGCACTCCTCGTGAGTGCGTGGATTGAAATTAACTGCTTAATGTCGCGATTATAAAAATCGGGATGTCGCACTCCTCGTGAGTGCGTGGATTGAAATTCCCGTTGGCACGCCTAAATCAATCGTCAAAGTTGTCGCACTCCTCGTGAGTGCGTGGATTGAAATTCGGCCGGCGCGACCAACGTCAAGTCATCCTCGGTCGCACTCCTCGTGAGTGCGTGGATTGAAATTTCAATTGGCAAGTTCGATGTAAAAACGGTCGGGTCGCACTCCTCGTGAGTGCGTGGATTGAAATTCCGATTGGCAAGTTCGATGTAAAAACGGTCGGGTCGCACTCCTCGTGAGTGCGTGGATTGAAATTCCGATTGGCAAGTTCGATGTAAAAACGGTCGGCAGTCGCACTCCTCGTGAGTGCGTGGATTGAAATCCGTTGCGTGGTCGTGCGCTATCGGATGATTTAACGTCGCACTCCTCGTGAGTGCGTGGATTGAAATAGATGGTGAATTTGAAGTTATTCATCAGTATGTGGTCGCACTCCTCGTGAGTGCGTGGATTGAAATCACCAATGTACCACGTTTCCACCGCACCAGTGCCGTCGCACTCCTCGTGAGTGCGTGGATTGAAATCTTTTTTCTTGTTTTTAAAAGGTATCAAGTAGCAGTCGCACTCCTCGTGAGTGCGTGGATTGAAATAGAAATCAACCACCGTTTCAGATGGTGAATTTGAAGTCGCACTCCTCGTGAGTGCGTGGATTGAAATACGATTACTTAAAACATTTTTTAAGACCTTATGTAGTCGCACTCCTCGTGAGTGCGTGGATTGAAATAGCTACGTAATTAAAACGACCAGTAACCGATACTGTCGCACTCCTCGTGAGTGCGTGGATTGAAATTATACTGTTAGTCTTAATCGACCCAGACGATTGAAGTCGCACTCCTCGTGAGTGCGTGGATTGAAATCAAAATATATCGGGTAGTACAGCCGGGTTGGATGTCGCACTCCTCGTGAGTGCGTGGATTGAAATGGGCAAGCGATAACCCACTTGGGCGTCAATACCGGTCGCACTCCTCGTGAGTGCGTGGATTGAAATATTAACCGAAGCAAGTATAAAAGCGGTACAGGCTCGGTCGCACTCCTCGTGAGTGCGTGGATTGAAATCAGTTAATTTTGTACTTATCTGGTGGACTAGGTGGTCGCACTCCTCGTGAGTGCGTGGATTGAAATAGCGACAGTTTGACGAGGACGCGCCTCGCATCAAGTCGCACTCCTCGTGAGTGCGTGGATTGAAATCTTAACAATACGCGCTTCGATTATTCCTAAGTCATGTCGCACTCCTCGTGAGTGCGTGAATTGAAATCGTTAATCAACGCGATTAGAATGCCAATACCCGCGTCGCACTCCTCGTGAGTGCGTGGATTGAAATTGCGACTTAATGGACGACCAACAATACGATAAGCGTCGCACTCCTCGTGAGTGCGTGGATTGAAATAATTTTTTGTGGACGACCTCATACTCACACAAAGGTCGCACTCCTCGTGAGTGCGTGGATTGAAATCGGCTGGTGTACTATAAGTCATATGACCATTATCGTCGCACTCCTCGTGAGTGCGTGGATTGAAATGACAGTGACGTCCAGGGCTTCGGCAATTATCGTTAGTCGCACTCCTCGTGAGTGCGTGGATTGAAATACAAACACATCTCCGCTTGAAATGGTATGGTAAGTCGCACTCCTCGTGAGTGCGTGGATTGAAATGCAAATTTAGAAACTCCTATAATGGAGGTGTAGGGTCGCACTTTCTCATGAGTGCATGGATTGAAATTTATTAAAAGGGTTAAAAAACATAAACGCAAAACTTCACACTCCCCGCCTGTTCGCGAATTGAAATGGGGACTGAATGAAGTAATATCAATAAATAGTTAAGGGATATAGAAGACTAATCAGGGGGGATTATAACAAGTTATGTCCAAAATTATTGTAATCGGAGCAGGGATACTCGGTGCATCAACCGCTTATCATTTGGCAAAAATGGGTGCCGAGGTAACAATAGTAGATCGTCAAGACCGTGGACAGGCAACGGAAGCTGCGGCAGGAATTGTTTGCCCATGGCTTTCCCAACGTCGTAACAAAGCATGGTATCAATTAGTGAAAGCTGGAGCGCGTTATTATCCAAAATTAATTGCAGATTTAATAGCAGATGGGGAAAAAGACACTGGATACAGGCAAGTTGGAGCAATAAATTTACATACAGATATCGATAAACTGGAGCAAATGGCAGAGCGGGCAAGAAAACGCCGGGAGGATGCACCGGAAATAGGGGAAATACATATTTTGTCACCTGACGAAACAAAGAAGCTTTTTCCGCCTTTATCCAATGAGTATGGGGCTGTCTTTGTCAGCGGCGGGGCAAGGGTTAATGGCAAGGCCTTACGAAATGCTTTAATGAACGCTGCTATTAAGCATGGAGCAAAATTATTACATGGTAATGCAGAGCTTATGAGAATGGATAATTGTTCTGTTGGAGTAAGTTTATCTGGAGAAAAAATGGCAGCAGATAAAGTAGTCGTCACAGCAGGAGCATGGGCAAATGAATTAATAAAGCCTTTAGGAATAAATTTTTTAGCAGTGCCTCAAAAAGCACAAATTGTACACCTAGAATTACCTGAAACTGATACGTGTAGTTGGCCGGTTGTCATGCCACCAGGGAATCAATACATACTTGCTTTTGAAAATGGACGGATTGTATTAGGCTCAACTCATGAAGATGACACTCAATTTGATACAAGGGTAACTGCTGGTGGCATTCATGAAATCTTAAGCAAAGGGTTACATGTAGCACCAGGACTTATGAATGCAACAATGGTAGAGACAAGAGTAGGTTTTCGTCCATTTACGCCTGGTTTTCTACCTGTTTTTGGGGTGCTACCTGGTTATGAAAGTGTCTTGGTAGCGAATGGATTAGGTGCATCCGGATTAACCAGTGGTCCTTACCTAGGGGCAGAACTCGCCAAATTGGCATTAGGTTTACAACCAGAATTGGATCTTAACAACTATGATTTAACAACAGCTATTGGTAATTGAAATAATACGAAACGGATAGGTGTGATTAATATAGAGAAAAATAATACATAAAGGGGGGATCCAAAGTAATTATGGGTAAAGATAACGATAATATAAAGGAAATACTAGAAAACTCTATAGAAATAGAAGAAGATTTAATGAAAACATACCTTATCACTGCGGAACGAATCCATGATGATGGTGAATTAAAAGAGAGACTGGAGAATTTTGCCGAAGGAAATGCTAAAAGAACAAAGCAGCTGCTTGACGAATTAGAAGAAATGAAAGATAAATAATACCCGTATGATTACAAGATTGAGTCCTTAACAAGGGCTCATTTTTTTTACGAGAAAATATATTTTTGACTTCGAGAATGGACTAGCGCTAGAGGCTAATATCCTTTGCTATCCTCCCTACGATCCATTCACATAGAAACTCCTCTGTCTCATCCTGTTGGAGAACACCACAAGGAAGGCTTCCACAAACTAATCATCTCAAACAACCAAAATCACCCAAACTGCTGCCCAGAGTATTTGTGTACATCGAAAAAGTAATATTATTCAAATTGATTGTATATTTACCAGTTTAGAGGGGATAAGTAAACATAGGGAATATATGCCAACAAGAAAGGAGTAAAAACATGCGCAAAAAAATATCCCCGCTTATTAAAAAGTTGACCTACTTTGGTAGAACACACGATATAGCGGAAAATAGTGCGCTTCAAGAAGCAGATCGGGAGGCAGAGGGATATTATCGTGAACGATGGCAGCATGACAAGGTCATCCGCACCACACATGGTGTCAATTGTACTGGTTCCTGTAGCTGGAAGGTCCATGTAAAAGACGGAATTATTACGTGGGAAACCCAGCAAACCGACTATCCTACCACCGGTCCTGACATGCCTGAATATGAACCACGAGGCTGCCAGCGGGGAGCTACGTTTTCTTGGTATATCTATAGCCCGATCCGAGTGAAGTATCCCTATATAAGAGGTGAACTTTTGCGGCTATGGCAAGAGGCACGTAAAAAACATAGTGATCCGGTTCAGGCGTGGAAGTCCATTGCTGAGGATCCGGTAAAAAGGAAATCATATAAAACTGCCCGTGGAAAAGGTGGGTATGTACGAGCTACCTGGGATGAAATCTATGAACTGATTAGTGCCCAAATGATTCATACGATTCAAGAATATGGACCAGACCGGATTGTTGGTTTTTCACCAATCCCAGCGATGTCAATGGTCAGTTACGCAAGCGGAGCAAGATTTATTAATTTGATAGGTGGTAACTTGCTAAGCTTTTATGATTGGTATGCAGATCTGCCACCATCCTCACCTCAGGTTTGGGGAGAACAGACGGATGTGCCAGAAACATCGGATTGGTTCAACTCAACGTACCTTCTAATTTGGGGATCAAATGTTCCACAAACACGGACACCTGATGCTCATTTTATGGTTGAATCCCGTTATAAAGGAACAAAGGTTGTGTGTATCAGCCCAGACTATGCCGAATTTGTCAAGTTTGCCGACAACTGGCTACCAGTCCAAGCTGGGATGGACGGGGCACTTGCCATGGGGATGACCCATGTCATATTAAAAGAGTTTTATGTCGATAACCAAACCAAGTTTTTTGAGGACTATGTCAAACAATTTACGGATTTGCCGTACCTGATTACCTTGTCAAAAGAAGGCGATCATTATGTAGCGGGAAGGTTTTTACGTGCCAGTGATATTGGCATGCAGACTGAGTATGGGGACTGGAAGACCATTGTATGGGATCAAAAATCCGGAAAATTGGCGATTCCAAATGGAAGCATGGGACACCGTTGGGAAGGAAAAGGAAAATGGAATTTGGAAATGAGGGATTCCGAAAATCAAGTAGACGATTTGGACCCAATGCTTACATTTTTGGGTAATGAAGATGAAACGGGTATTCTTCATTTGCCGTTCTATGGATTGGAACAAAAAGAAGTATTAAAACGGGGCATTCCAATCAAAAAAATAGATCAAAACGGCCAAACCATTTATGTGACGACCGTGTTTGATATATTGATGGCCCAGGCTGGTGTAAAAAGGGGAAATCTTCCTGGTGATTATCCTGAAAATTACGATGATCCAAAACCACATACCCCAGCATGGCAGGAGAAAATCAGCGGCATTGACCGTAAGCTTTGCGCTCAAATTGCGAGAGAGTTTGCACAGAATGCGGTAGATTCCGGCGGACGGTCAATGATCATCATGGGTGCCGGCATTAATCATTGGTACAATTCCGATACAATCTATCGGGCTATTCTCAACCTAGTTATGCTTTGTGGCTGCGAAGGAGTCAATGGTGGTGGCTGGGCTCATTATGTTGGCCAGGAAAAAGTAAGACCGCTGGAAGGATGGCAAACCATTGCGATGGCTCGTGATTGGGGTGGACCGCCACGCCTGCAAAATGGAACATCTTTTTTCTATTTCGTGACAGAGCAATGGCGATATGATGATCAGCGGCCGGAAGAACATTTGTCACCACTATATGACAAGCCGCGCTACAAAACGATGGCAGATTATAATGCATTAGCGGTAAGACTCGGCTGGGTAGCGTCCTACCCGCAATTTAACACGAATTCACTAAAGATTTATGAACAGGCAAATGCTTCTAATCCCGAAGAGGTAGCTAAATATGTCGCTGATCAGGTAAAACAGGGAAATCTGAAATTCTCGATAGAAGAACCAAGTAATCCAATCAATTTTCCGAGAACAATGTTTGTTTGGCGTGCTAACCTCATTGGTAGTTCATCTAAGGGGCACGAATATTTCTTGAAATATATGCTTGGAACCCATTCAGCTGTACTAGCTGAACCATACAAAGAATTAGGCACCACCGAAGTAGATGAAAAAATGGATCCTCCGGAAGAGGGAAAACTTGATTTAATGATTGATATTGATTTCCGAATGACAAGTACGGGTTTATATTCTGATATCATTCTGCCGGCTGCTACCTGGTATGAAAAATATGATATAAGCAGCACGGACACTCATCCATATATTCATCCATTTAACCCGGCTATTACCCCACCATGGGAAGCAAGGTCCGATTGGGATAATTTTAAAAAACTGGCAAAAACCTTTACAGAGATGGCGAAAAAGTACTTTCCAAATCCTGTGAAAGATGTTGTTACTACACCGCTTTTACATGACACCGTTGATGAAATTTCGCAAAAGTTTGGTCTTGTTCCTGATTGGAAACAGGACGGTTCAGAACCTATTCCGGGACAAAATTTCCCAAGAGTGCATGTAGTGGAACGGGACTACACTCGAATTTTTGATAAGTATGTGGCACTTGGAACAAATACGAAAATTGGTGCCAAGGGATTGGCATGGGATGTCAAGGATGAATATAACGAACTGAAAGACATCCTAGGAACATCTACAGAATCTCTTGAATACAGAGACTGCCCGGACCTTTCTCACGACAAAAATGTGGCTGAAGCCATCCTGACGTTATCCAGTACGACGAATGGTTCAGTGAATCAAAAAGCATGGGTAGATTTGGAGCAGAAAACAAATCAAAAGCTTAAACATTTATCTGAAGAGCGTGCAGAGGAGCATATTTCCTTCGATGAAATTTCAGCTCAACCAAGAAAAGTAATCACTTCTCCTGTATTCAGCGGAATTGAAACAGGCAATAGAAGATATGCACCTTTTGTCATCAACCGCGAGTATTTAGTACCATTTAGAACATTGACCGGCAGGCAGCATTTTTATCTTGATCATGAAATGATGTTTGAATATGGTGAAGAATTGCCTGTATTTAAAGGACCGATCAAGCGGCTGGCTTTTTACGATAAAGATTGGAAACCAGAGTCGGCCAAACAGGAAATTCGCTTGCGATATTTAACTCCTCATTTTAAATGGTCGTATCATAGTACGTACTTTGATACATTGCCTATGCTGACATTGTTCCGAGGAGGACCACATATTTGGCTTAATCTAGAGGACGCCAAATCCGTTGGAATCAATGATAATGATTGGCTGGAGATTTATAACCGGAATGGGGTTGTGGTGGCAAGAGCAGTTGTAAGCCATCGAATCCCAAGAGGAGTTACGTATATGTACCATGTTCAAGAACGCACTATTAATGTTCCTGGCTCAACGATAACGAAGCAACGAGGCGGAACTTTTAACAGTCCAACTTGTTTGACCATGAAGCCGACTCATTTGATTGGCGGCTATGCACAGTTGAGCTATGGCTTCAATTATTACGGGCCGACTGGAAATCAGCGTGATGAACAGGTAATGGTTCGCAGATTGGATCGAAGTGAGGTGGATTGGCTTGAAAATTAAAGCTCAATTTGGGATGGTTATGAATTTGGACAAGTGTATTGGCTGTCACACATGTAGTGTTACTTGTAACAATACTTGGACGAACCGTCCCGGAGCCGAGTACATGTGGTGGAACAATGTAGAAACAAAACCGGGGGTCGGCTATCCGAAAGAGTGGGAAAATCAAGATACCCATAAAGGCGGCTGGGAACTGCGGAATGGAAAAATTGAACTGAAAGCAGGTGGTCGACTCCAGAAACTATTAAATATTTTTTACAATCCAAACATGACCAAAATTGATGATTATTATGAGCCTTGGACATATACCTATGATCATTTGATTAAAAGCCCGAAAAAGGAACATCAGCCTGTCGCCCGGCCGAAGTCACTTTTGACTGGTGAGTACATGGACATTCAATGGGGGCCAAACTGGGAAGATGACCTAGCAGGTGTGTATGAGACGGGAAAGAAGGACCCGAATATGAATGGGGTCGATGCCCAAGTCATTCAAGAATTTGACCAGGCATTTATGATGTATCTTCCGCGGATTTGTGAGCACTGTATCAATCCGCCGTGTGTTTCCTCCTGTCCATCTGGTGCCATTTATAAGAGGGATGAGGATGGAATTGTCCTCATTGATCAGGATGCTTGCCGTAGCTGGCGCTTTTGTACGACGGGCTGTCCTTATAAGAAAACCTATTACAACTGGAAAACAAACAAAGCGGAGAAATGTACGTTCTGCTTTCCGCGGATTGAAAATGGTCAACCGACTGTTTGCTCGGAAACCTGTGTCGGCCGCCTCCGATACATTGGTGTTGTGCTGTATGATGCCGACCGGGTGACAGCGGCTGCATCTGTCCAAAATGAAAAAGATTTATATGAAGCACAACTGAATATTTTCTTGGATCCGTTTGACCCAGAAATTATCAAAGAGGCCAAAGCTCAAGGAATTCCGGAGGATTGGATTGAAGCAGCTCAAGCATCTCCCGTTTATAAACTTGCTGTCTTGCACAAAGTGGCTTTACCGCTTCATCCAGAGTATCGGACATTGCCGATGGTATGGTACATACCTCCGCTTTCACCGATAATCAATCAATTCGGCGGACTCATTGACAATCTTGATCCAAAAGTGATTTTTCCAACAATTGATCAATTTCGAATCCCCATTCAGTATTTGGCAAATCTGATGTCAGCCGGTGATACAGAAGTGATAAGACGTGTGTTACGAAAAATGGTGGCCATGAGAACTTTTATGAGAAGTTACCATTTAAATAAGCCATATGATGAACAAGTACTTGAATCAGCGGGGCTCACCAAAGAAAGTGCTATTGATTTATACGAGCTGTCAGCCATTGCGAAATACAACGACCGTTTCGTAATTCCGAAATCTCACCGGGAACGTGCGGGGAATATGTATGAAGCCCAAGGCTCTACAGGATATGACTTTATGGAAGTCTGCAATGGCTGCAGTGTAAGTGAGGATAGCTTTGATGCCAAAGAGCTATATGCATTCAGTGAACAATATTGGAGGGATTTTGAAATTGGCGGTGCCATGGACGGAAGAAAAACAGTTGATTTTTAAACTATGTTCTATCATGCTCAGGTATCCTGATCAAGCATGGGTTAAAAGCGAGGAAATGTACGAAATGATTTCCTCACTTGAAGATCCAAATATTAAAAAGGCGTTTCTTACCTTTTGGGATTATATAGTACAAACAAGCTGGGAAGAGTTAACAGAAAACTATGTTAAATGGTTTGATTTAAGTGAGTCGACTACATTGCATTTGACATATGGAATTTTCGGTGATAACCGTGAGCGAGGTCCTGCTTTTGTTCGATTAAAATTGGAATTTGCTAAGGCAGGGTTTTATTTAAAAGAAAATGAATTACCGGATTATTTGCCGCTAATTTTGGAGTTTGCTTCTGTCGCGGAGCCCAAATTTGCCCAAAAGGTACTTGCCATCCATTGGAAAGCAATCACAAAATTGCTAGAAGAATTGAAGAAGGAACAGAATCCATACATGAGTTTAGTTCATGTATGTGTCATGACAATGGAAAAATTACTTCCGAAGACAGAGCAAAAAATGAATCATCATGCCAGTTAATTGGAGAAAGGAGGATGGTAGGATATGATCACATATTTTGATATTTTTCTTTGGGTGGTTGTCCCTTATATCTCATTGACTATCTTTGTATTAGGGCATATTTACCGATATAATACCGATCAGTTTGGTTGGTCGGCAAAGTCGAGCGAGTTTCTGCATAAAGATGCTTTACTAAAATGGGGAAGTATACTTTTTCACTATGGGATTATCTTTGTTTTCTTTGGCCATGTAGCAGGTGTGCTCATTCCAAAAGGATTTTATGATGCAATTGGGATATCGGAGGAAATGTATCATTTTGGAGCAGTCTGGTTTGGTGGCTTGGCTGGAGTTGCAACAGTAATAGGTGGCTTTTTACTGACCGTTCGCCGAATGACGAATAAGAGAGTTGCAAGAAATAGCGCCAAAATGGATTTACTCACTCTACTCTGGATTGGAGTAGTAGTGGTGATCGGATTTACCAATACGGTCGGTTATACCGCTTCAGGCGGAGAATTTGACTATCGGACAACCATTGGCCCGTGGTTTAGGGGAATTTTGACATTTAGGCCTTACCCAGATTTAATGGCTTATGCTCCCATTGGATTTCAGCTTCATGTATTTGCAGCGTTTATATTATTTGCGCTATGGCCATTTACCCGTCTAGTTCACGTCTGGAGCTTACCGCTGGAATACTTGACACGAAAATATGTGTTGTATCGAAAAATGGCACCCCGGAGAACCGTCCGTGAGGTAAATAGGAGAAATTAAAGGATTTAAAAAATGCTTTTATAGCAAATGAAAGTGTCCTCATGATAAGCTCATGAGGACACTTTGTATATGGTGAAACAGTCGTTATAGTCTGTTTCTATTCATTTATGAATGGTCATCAAACAAATACGTTTCTTCGTCTTCATTATGTATCTTTCCTATAACACTAATTGCTTTAAAACGGTCGATGATATCTTCGGTTATTTTGCCAGCACGCAATAACTCTCTAATCTCTTTTACAATGATCCGAAAAATCTCATGATCACGCTTTAACCATGTCACTTTCTCAAGCAAATCTGGATTTTGCTTTACTTTCTCTAAGTAAAAACCCTCTTCTTCTGAATCAGCGTGTGCTATCAATCGGGTTTCCCAATGTTCAACCAATGCTTCTGCGGCCATTAACGCATGTTTTTCATAGTTATCCGCTTTTTCATGCAGGACTTTTAGTAAAAGCTCTAGTAAATCCCTTCCTTCAGTAAATACCCCTTCATGGATGGAACGATGTGCATCCAATTTATATAATGAAGGTCCTGACATATGATCGGTCTCCTTTTTTCATTTACTATCCATCAGTATATTCATCAGTACCATCGATTAAACGTGAATGGTATTATTTAATTATAAAATGAACAATACGAAAGAAGATTACGGAGAATAGATGATATTTCCCGAACTTTTTTGTTTACATTAAACTCATTTGCCCATACTACTAAGGGTGATGAGTATGGCATGTCAATCAAATGATGAATTAAGGGCATTAGTGGAAAAGGCAAGGCCGATAGCAAAAGAGGGGAAGGTTGCTGATTATATCCCAGCACTAGGAAAAGCGAATCCGAATGATTTGTCGATTGCCATTTACTATCCGGATGGGAACTGTATTTCAGCAGGGGATATTGATAGAAAAATCACTCTACAAAGTATATCAAAGGTAATCAGCCTAGCACTTGTATTAATGGAACGAGGTCCAAGTTATGTATTCGAGAAAGTAGGAATGGAGCCTACTGGAGACCCTTTTAATTCTATTGCCAAGTTGGAAACGACCGTCCCTGCCAAACCTTTAAATCCAATGATTAATGCAGGGGCTCTCGTTGTAACCCATATGCTTAAAGGAAACAGTGTAGAGGAAAGGTTTCAACGGCTTCTTAGCTTTATCCAAGAACTTGCTGGGAATCAATCTATTAATTATTGTGCTGAAGTCGCCCGTTCCGAGTTTGAAACGGCGCATTTAAATCGGTCTTTATGTTATTTTTTAAAACAACATCATATCATTGATGAGGATATTGAAGAGCTCATGGATTTATATACGAAACAATGTGCTATTGAAATGACCTGTTTAGATTTATCGAGAATTGGTTTGGTATTTGCAATGGACGGAGTGGATCCGGAAAGTGGCAGACAAATCATGCCATTAGATGTCGCTCGCATTTGTAAAACTTTTATGGTTACTTGTGGTATGTATAATGCTTCCGGGGAGTTTGCCATTAAAATCGGAATACCAGCAAAAAGCGGAGTTTCAGGGGGAATTATGGGAGCTGTACCTGGTCGGTTTGGCATCGGGATTTTTGGTCCAGCTTTAGATGAGAAAGGTAACAGTATTGCCGGCATTAAATTGCTGGAACTGCTATCGAAGACTTATAGCTTAAGTATGTTTTAATACTGGTGTTAAGAGGCTAAAAATTAGGAGGCCTCTTTTTTATCCATTGAAAAGATGGTTCTCCGTCAAATGTTGGGGTGGTAAAGAAATCAGGCCACCCCTATCCTATATGTAGACCCATTCCTTTATACTGATGTCTCAATAAGATTCTTGCTCGAAATCTCTTGAAGTTTTTATATCCATAACCGTTTCGCTTGATGACTTTTGTGGTATTATTAATTCCTTCCAAAAAACCATTGGAATGACCATACACAAAGCTATTCAGGATTTCTACTTGCCAATTTCGAAACGTTTCTATCGCTTGTTTCATCTCTGGAATTCCTGATTCCTCTACTACTTGATAAAATGCTTC